>DBFJJM010000024.1:0-15672 GCA_048393175.1 Candidatus Merdicola sp. | reverse complement strand
TTATTTTCTTTATATTTTTTTAAAATATCTTGTATCTCTTCCTTACTTAAATCCAACTGTTTTAAATCAATTTCTAACAAATGATTTTCAATTTTCACGCCTAAGCCTTTTAATGTTGGTTGTTTAATTTGTTTTGTTTTAAAATTATCGGTCACTAATACTTCAAATCGTTTCATATAATCTTCAATTTCATTTGTTAAAAAGGTATAAATACTATCATTGTTTGTCAAAATCAACCTTTTTTCTGTTTGGTCAAAAAGAAATCCTGTTCTACGAAAAAGATTTAGACTCTCTGTCTCTGCTAAAATATTTCTAGCTATCGTAACTTTCTGATTTTCGTTAAAAGGATTAAAATATTTCTTTCCATACCAAAATTGTATTTGTGCTGTTAAATAATTATTTTTATCATAATCTAAAAATACTTTTACAATTAATGGTTCGGGAATATAGTCTTTTATCTCTTCTTTTTCGGTTTCTTCTATTCGAACATACTTTTTTATATTTGGCATTACTAAAGAAAAAAATTCTGGTAGTTGTTCTTTAGAAAAAGGAATTTCTTTTATGTAGTTATTTTTAAAAATATCTAATAAAGGAAGGATATTATTCTGAAAAGAACTATCAATACGATAAGCAAAGCCATCTTTTACAAAATAACGATACTGTTTTCCTGAAAATATCTGATAATCATATTGTGTTAAATTAGAAGTAATATTATATTCCTCTTTTTGCTTTTTTCTTAAAAAAAACTGAATTTCTGGCATACCAGGAATTAGCATTACAGAAGATTCCTTCGAATCTGTTTTTATGGTTATTTTCTTTCCTTTCCATATCTCAAAGAATTCATCTAAAGCTGTATCTGCTAAAATAAAATAGCTCTCATTTAACGCTTTTCCATAATAGCGATAATTGGTGTTGGCTATATTATTAACATATTTTATAATTTCTGCTTGTTTCAAAATAAAATGCAGTAATGGCAAGCTTTCTTCTGAAAAAGCTTCTTCTTTATGAATAAACTCTAATTTTGAGCCATACTGGTACTTTTCTTGTTTTTGCATACGTTCATAAAATTCCGGCAAATTTTTTATACAGTAAAGTTTCTTTTCTCCAATACGAAACTCTAATTTTAATTCTCCATAAATTTTATCATATAAAATTTTAGGAACAATTTGAATTTTCCTTAATGGTATCTTTTCTTTTTGCTCCTCTTCTAATTGTTGCTCATAAAAAAGGGAAAGTACCTGCCTAAAATTACGATACGTCCCTTTTTCTTCTTTTTTTTCTTCTGTTAACGCTTCTGATGAGCGATTGGTAAGTTCTATTAAGGTTGCTAAGCTATGTCTACAAATTCCATAGTTAGAAAAATAATCTTGACAAGTACATTCAATATTTTCAATTTCCCCTTGATGAATCGAAAGTTTGGTAAAATAGGTGCCTTTTTTCCCAAATACTTTTCCTTTGGTTTCTAGTTCATTTGGATTGTCATAGAATATTTTTTCTAGCTTTACTTTTCCCTCTTTATAGTACTCTAAAGCTGCTTGATACATTTCTTCATTTGATGAGTGATAAATCTCTTCTCTTATTTTATCATTAACAACCATTTTTTTCCCCTTACCCATTTTTTCACTAGTTAATAATTTTATCACACTATTAAAAAAAACTCAAGCTTTTTAAATGCAAAGTGCCCCTATAACCGGGGCACCTTCGGAATAGTTATGCGATTTCGACCAATGTCAGCTGACCACCTGACAGCTTGCTGCGAATGTGTTCTAATCTTTCTTTGTCTACTTCTGTTGCATAAACGAAAACGTTGCTACCTTCTTCAAAAGTTACATCATAGGGAATCCAGTATGAGGAATTGAAATTCATGTTTGATATTATTATAAAATCTCTTTCTTGGGTTACCACTTTTTTTAGAATAGTCGTTAGGGCATTTATCACGGTAAACCCATCAATTTTCTCTGCTCCTTTGAGTTCCCCTCCAACAACGTATAAACTGTCATTAGGTAAGATTTTGCCTTCTTTTTTCAAAAGGTTAAAACAACTTTTCGCACTCCTCCTAAAATTGTTATCTGTCAGGTCAACTAATACAACTTTTCCCTTGGTCCCACTCTGATTTTCATTTACTGTCTCTTGCAAAGTGATGGTTTCCCTAGCTATCCACGAAAATGTGGTTTCGGTTGTACCTGCTGTAGTTCTTGGAATAATAGAAATTTCTTCCTCAGTTGTTCTAGAAGTACTAACTTCTACCTCTTCGTTTTTTCTTCTACATCCATAAAATATGGAAAGAAAAACCACCAGTACCATCATAAGTGCTATTAGCCGTTTCGCCATTTTACACAATCCCTTCTATATTTAATTAGTTCTATTATACCATATCTTTACATAACATTCAAATCATCTCTTTTTTGTAAAATGAAAGCCATGATTAGATTTGTCTATTCATAGCTCTGTTCTTTATTCTTTTTTACTTTTTTTAGTCGCCTTCTTTTTCTTTTCTACTACTTCCTTGGACTGTTTTTTTCCCTCTTCTACTTGCTCTCCTATTTTTGGCTTATTCCATGAAATATAGTCACAAGTACTTGGGTTATTCTCACAAATATAATATGTTCTTCTTTTTTTGGTCTTTCGAATTTGTACTTTAGCTCCACATTTTGGACATGGTATATCAATTGTTTCTACTAAAGGTTTAGCATTTTTACATTCTGGATAGCCTGGACACGCTAAAAACTTTCCATACCTCCCATACTTAATCACCATCATTCTACCGCATTTCTCACAAGGCACATCTGAAACTTCTTCTACTAACTCTACATGTTCTAATTCCTTTTCTACCTTTTCTACTTCTTTTTCAAAAGGACCATAGAAATTTTCTATCATCTGTTTCCAAGGTTCTTTTCCCTCTGCTATTTCATCAAACTCATTTTCAATTTTTGCTGTAAATTCCACATTAACAACATCCCCAAAATTGTCAATTAATAATTTATTGACAATTTTACCAAGTTCAGTAGGAACAAGCTGTTTTTGTTCTTTTTCAATATAGTGTCTTTCTAAAATAGTCGTAATGGTTGGTGAATAAGTGCTTGGTCTTCCAATTCCCTTTTCCTCTAATGCCTTTACTAGACTTGCTTCTGTATAACGAGGTGGTGGTTCGGTAAAGCTTTGTTTTGGTGTTAATTTTTCTTTTTTTACTTCTTGCTTTTCTTTTAATTCTGGAATCTGTGTTTCCTCTTCTTCTTTTTCATTATCTTTTCCTTCTACATATAAAGTCATAAACCCTTTAAATTTTAAGCTTTGTCCGTTGGCTTTAAACCAATAATTATGAGCTGAAATACTAGCTGAAATAGTATCATAGACAGCCGCTGCCATTTGACTTGCTAAAAAGCGATGATAAATTAAAGAATATAACTTATACTGGTCTTTTGATAAAGATTGTTTTATTTTTTCTGGAGTCAAGTCAACATAAGTAGGGCGAATTGCCTCATGTGCATCTTGTGATTCTGCCTTTGTCTTATAATAACGATTTTCATAATAAACTTCTCCATAAGCAGAAACGATTTGCTGTTTTGCATTTGCTCTTGCTTCTTCTGAGATTCTAGTAGAATCGGTTCTCATGTATGTAATTAATCCTACTGTTCCTTTTTCTTCTATTTTTACTCCTTCATATAATCCTTGTGCTACTGACATCGTCTTTTTTAAGGTAAATCCTAGCTTTCTAGACGCTTCTTGCTGCATTGTACTAGTAGTAAAAGGAGGAGCAGGAGTTCTTTTTTTCTGTCCTTTTTTTACTTCTTCTACTCTATAAGTTGCCTTTTCTATTTGTTCTATAATCTCATCTACTTCCTCTTGCTTATGCAATTGTTGCTTCTTATTTACTTTTCCATAAAATTTTGCTTCAAACGTTTTTTGGGTATCTAAATCAAGAAGAGTTGCATAAATATTCCAATACTCTTCTGGAATAAATTTTTCAATCTCCTCTTCTCTATCTACGATTAGTTTTACTGCAACAGATTGTACTCTTCCTGCAGATAAGCCTTTTCTTACTTTTTTCCATAAAACAGGACTTATCTTATATCCTACAATACGGTCTAAAATTCTTCTAGCTTGCTGTGCATCTACTAAATTAAGGTCAATTCTTCTTGGTTCTTTAATGGCTTTTTGTACTGCGGATTTGGTAATTTCATTAAAAGTTACTCTTGTTTGTTGGTCTTCTGGAATTTCTAGTATGTGAGCTAAATGCCAAGCAATTGCTTCTCCTTCACGGTCAGGGTCAGTTGCTAAATATACTTTTTTTGCATTTTTAGCATCTTTTTTTAAAGATTTAATTAAATCTCCCTTTCCTCTAATATTAATATATTGTGGCTCAAAATGATTTTCAATGTTAATTCCCATTTTTGACTTTGGTAGATCTCGTATATGTCCCATAGAAGCTACTACTTTAGTTTTCCCCCCTAAAAACTTTTTTATGGTATTAGCTTTTGCTGGTGATTCTACTATAACTAATTTGTCGTTCATAGTTCCCCCTTTTTAGGTTTTGTTCCTATTCCTAGTATTCTAGACTATCTTGTTTAATTTTGCAAGACTTCTTATTGAATTTTACCCTTAAAGAAAGAAAAATAGAAACAACATTTTGTTCCTATCTTTCTTTTCTCCGCAACTACACAACTTTTCGAATTTGTTCTTTTTGCCTTTTTTCCCATTTCATATCTTCCATAATATCTGCTAAAGTAACCGGCATTACGTCATTTCTTCTTAGCAATTCTAAAAAGTCCTCAATTAATTTTTCATCTTTTGTTATCTTTTTTGCTTCCTCTGATTCTACTTTTGTTTCTTCTTTTCGATATTCTGTTTTTACAATTTCCACTCCGTATTCTTCTTTATTATGATTCATTTCAATTATCTTATAATACTCCAACTTAATAGGATAATAAATTCCTTCTTTTTCTAGTTCTTCTTTTCTTAAAAATGTACCTCCATAAAAACTTTTCATTTGTATCTCCCCTTTTCTTAGAAAGTATATTCTTATCATAATCGTAATTTTCTTTTCTTGCAAGTACTTTCCATCGCGAGAAACACCTTTTTCTAAGCCTTTTCGACAGTTTCTATTTTTTTCCTGCACATTTTTATCCTTCTTTTAGTTTTGTCATAAACATTTTAATCATCTGTTATCTAACTGTAATATTTCTTATTCCTTTTTTAATATTTCTTTTATTTCCTCATAAATTTTATCCTCTACTCCTTTTATCGCAATACTTTTTGCTTTTTGCCCCATTTGTTTTAATAACTCTTGGTTATGAATTAATTCTTCAATCCTGTTAGCAAAATACTCTCCTTTTAATTCTGTATCATGAATTATTTCGGCAGCACCTTGTTTTGCTAATACATTCGCATTATATTCTTGATGATTTTCAGTTGCAAAAGGAAGGGGAATAAAAATAGCTGGCTTTCCCACCATTCCTATTTCTGTTGTGGTCATTGCCCCACTTCTACAAATTACTAAATCAGCTACATTTAGAATTTCTTCCATTTGATAGATATAAGGAACAATTTTAATATCTGGTAATAAATCAATTGGCATTTTCTGGTCTTCTAGTTCTTGTTTAATTCCATCATATTGCTTTGGACCTGCTGCCCATAAAATGCTATATCCTTTGTTTTTCCTATTTTCTATTATGTCTAACATTGCTTCATTGATTGGTCTTGCTCCTTGACTACCACCAAATACTAAAACCAAAGGTAACTTTTCATCTAATCCTTGTTCTTTCTTTTTTTTCTTCTTTTCTTCTTCTGTATAACAAAGAGCCTTAATTTTAGTAGGATTTCCTGTTACAACTATCTTTTTGGCCTTTGGTAATCGTTTGACAGCATCTTCAAATCCTACCAAAATTTCATTTACTTTAGAGGAAAGCATTTTTACGGTAACTCCAGGAAAAGCATTGCTTTCATGTAAAATGGTAGGAATATTTTGTTTGACTGCTGCTAAACAAGTAGGTCCACAAATATATCCACCTGTTCCTATTACCATATCTGGTTTCATTTCTTTTATCAATTTTTTTGCCTGCCCAAAACCTTTTAATGTTTTTACCATTTTCTTCATATTTGCTAAAGAAATTTCTCTACTAATCCCATAAACCTCTATGGTTTTTAAACAATATCCTGCTCTTGGCACTAAATCATTTTCTAATCCTCTTGTAGTACCCACAAAAGCAATTTGTGCTTCTGGATTTTCTTGTTTTATTTTATTGGCAATAGCCAGTCCAGGATTAATATGTCCTCCTGTTCCTGCTGCTGCAATTAATACATTCATCTTATTCTCCTTTCTAATTTGAAAGAAAAGGGACAAATTCCCTTTTCTAAACTTTCGAACCCGCTCGGGAAATATTTAATAACACTCCGGACGCAGCATAGTAAAATCATTAAAGATGTTCCGCCAGAACTGAAGAAAGGAAGGGGCATACCTGTTACTGGCATAGAAGAAGTAACAACTGCGATATTAATAATAGCTTGTAGTCCAACTAATGAAGTTATTCCAACTGCTACTAAACTACCAAACATGTCTGGAGCCCTCATAGCAATTAAAATTCCCCTCCAAAGAAAAATGGCAAATAAAGCAATAACTACAGCACATCCTACAAAGCCTAGCTCTTCTGCTAAAACAGCAAAAATAAAATCATTGTGCGGTTCTGATATGTATAAAAATTTTTGTCTACTTTCTCCGAAGACCCACTCCAAATAGTCCTCCCGAACCAATTGCATAAAGACTTTGAATAATCTGCCACCCAGAATCCTGTGCATCGGCCCAAGGGTCTAAAAAGGAAACAATTCTTTCTAAACGAAATGCACCTTTTGTGGTTAATTTTGCCATCAAAAAAAGTCCTAGTCCTCCTGCCGCTCCAGCTGCTACTCCTGCTGTTAAGAAATATTTTAATTTACATCCTGCCATCAGCATCATAATTGCTACCACCATTACGATAATAATCGTAGCACTTAAATGGTCTTGTACGATAACTAAAATTAAGATAATTGGTACAAGTAGTAAAAGCGGTTTGATAAACCCTTTTTGAAAACTAGTTAATTCTTTTCGATGTTCTGTCAAATAAGCCGCAAAAAATATAATCATAGCAATTTTAGTAATTTCAGAGGGCTGAAATCGAATTCCTAAATTAATCCACCTTTTTGCTCCACCTGCTTCTACTCCGATGTGTGGAATAAGTACCATAAGAAGTAATACAACAGAACCTAAATAGGCTAATTTACTAAATCTTTTATATTTTCTATAATCAATTTTAGAAATGACTAGCATAGCCACGATTCCTAATATAGCAAAAATACCTTGCTTTCTAAAATAAACATAACTATCATCACCTGTTTCTGCCAAAGCAGAAGGAGAACTTGCCGATAAGACCATAATCAGTCCTAAAGCAAGCAAAATCATAACTGTAATAAATAAAATAAAATCAAAAGGTCGATTGGTAAACTTAGAAATTTTCTTTGCCGTTTTTGTCATTTTTTTTCTCCTTTAGATGATTTTAAGTCCAATAACACATAAGACTAATGTAATAATACTAAAAATAGAAACCACTTTATTTTCATTCCATCCAGATAATTCAAAATGATGATGTAATGGTGCCATCTTAAAAATACGATTTCCCGTTTTCTTAAAATAAGCAACTTGTATAATGACAGATAATGTTTCTAATACAGGAATAAATGCAACTACAAGTAGTAATAACGGCATCTTCAAATACAGTGCCATACTAGCAATGACTCCTCCTAGCATAAGCGAACCCGTATCTCCCATAAATATTTTAGCAGGGTGTAAGTTAAACATTAAAAAGCCTAAACAAGCACCGATTAAAACACTTCCAAAAATACTAACCTCTGTTACTCCAAATAAAATAGCAATTACGGTTAAGCAAGTAACAATAATAGTCGTAATAGAAGTCGCTAACCCATCGACTCCATCTGTTAAATTAATCGCATTTGTTGTTGCTAATAATACAAAAATAGCAAAAGGAATATATAACCATATTGGAAGAGTAATATAAGTTTTAACAAAAGGGATACAAATATCTGTTCCAATTTTTAAAATCTGTGTAATATATAGTACATATAAAATAGAAATAACTAACAATCCTATCATCTTATAGGCTGGTTTTAGCCCTTTTGTATTTTTTAAAATCAGTTTCATAAAATCATCAATTAAGCCAATTAAGCCAAATCCAAATGAGATAAATAAAAGTGGTACAATTGTTTTTACCATTTCTCCTTTTCCTATATATGCCAGATAAACACATATAAAAATACAAGTAAGAACAAGTCCAAGTTGCATAATAATACCACCCATTGTTGGGGTACCTTGCTTTTTCAAATGAGATTGCGGTCCATCTTCTCTTTCAATTTGTCCTGCTTTTACTTTTCTTAAAATCGGTATAATGATAAAGGCTAGCACAATTGTTATAAAGAAAGAAACAAACAATATTTTTAGTTCAAAATCCAAATTTTATCACCCTTTACCTTAAAGGTTACCCTTCTTTTTTCTTCTGCTTTTCTTTTTTTAATAGGTCATCAATAATCGTTCGAACAATAACTCTTTCATCAAAAGGATGTTTTTCTCCTTGTATTTCTTGATAAGGTTCATGTCCTTTTCCTGCTAAAATAACAATATCCATTTTATTTGCCATTGAGATTGCTTTTTCAATGGCTTTTTTTCTGTCTACTATTACTTCATAATTTCCTTTTGTTTTTTTGATTCCTTCTTCTATTTGCTCTACAATTTTCTCAGGGTCTTCTGTACGGGGATTATCTGATGTGATAATGGTATAATTTGCAATTCTTCCTGAAATCTCCCCCATAATTGGCCTTTTTCCACTATCACGGTCTCCGCCACAGCCAAAAACACAAATCACTCTACCCCTAGTATATGATTTCGCAGCAGATAATATGTTTTCTAAACTTTCTGGTGAGTGAGCATAATCTATCATAATTGTTAGTTCTTTTTTATTGTCCACCAGCTCTGACCTACCTGGAACACGCACTTCTAATAAAGCCTCTTTTATCGTTTCTGGCATACAACCAAGTTTTGTACAAACTGCAATTGCAGCTAGTGAATTATACACGCTAAATCTACCTGGTATACCAGTCTTGACTCTTTCATTTCGGTCTGCTAATTTCACCTTGAAATCCACATAGGAATTAGTAATGGTAATATCCTTTGCCAATAGTTTACAATAATTATCAATTCCATACGTTGTCACTTCACATTCTGGTGTTAATTTTGGGATACGCTGAGCATATAAATCATCTGCATTAATAAAACCACATGGGCACATCTCAAACAATTTACATTTAGAAGCAAAATAATCTTCCATATCTGGATGTTCTTTTGGACTAATGTGGTCTTCTGAAAAATTTGTAAAAACTCCTATATCAAAATGAGCCCCATACACACGATTTAGTTTTAAACTTTGAGAAGATACTTCCATTACTACCACATCACATTTTGCTTCAGCCATATCAGAAAACAACTTTTGTAATGAAATACTCTCTGGTGTTGTTCTATCACTATCTCCTAAGCATTTATCTCCAATATAATTAGCAATGGTTCCAATTAATCCTACTTTATAGCCTTGTTTTTCTAAAATAGTTTTTATCATAAAAGTAGTGGTTGTTTTTCCTTTGGTTCCTGTAATTCCTACTAACTTAAATTTTTTGGAAGGATGATGATAATAATTGCATGCACTAATTGCCATTGCCTTTCTAATATCTGGTACAACAATTAAAGTAACTTCTTGCGGAAGAGAAAGTGCTTTTAAGTCTGTTCCTTCTTCTACTACAATAACACTTGCTCCTTTTTCAATTGCTGCTGGAATATACTGCGTTCCATCTGTAGAAAAACCTTTAATAGCAAAAAAGATATCCCCTGATTGTACTTGCCTCGAATCATTCTCAAGAGACCTAATCTCTTTATCTAATTCTCCTTTTGCTTTGATACCATCTATTCCCACTAATATATTTTTTAGGTTCATTTACAAACCCTCCCTATCTTACATTTTTCGTGTTTATTATATACCGAATTTATTTTTTTGTATAGACATCTTTTGATTTTTTCCTTTTATCTTCATAAATCCAGATATACTTTTGACCCTTGTTTTATTTTAATTCCAGGCTTTGGCGTTTGTTCTTCTACGATACTTTCTTTTTTATCAATTTGACTATTTTCTTCTAATCCATTTATTTCTAGTTCTAATCCTAATTCTTTTACTTCCTTTTCTACTTCTAAAACGGATTTTCCTCTTAATTCTGGCATACTAATTTCTTCTGCTGTTTCCTCCTGCTGATTATCTTTTGTTAACTCTAAATAAGGTAATACTTCTGATAAAATCTGTCCTCCAACTGGTGCTGCTACCCCTCCTCCTTGATGTCCTCCTTCTCCTGTCGGGTTATATAATGTAATTAATAGTACAACTTGTGGGTCAGAGATAGGAGCTACTCCAATAAAGGAAGTAACATATTTTCCTGTATTTACTCCATCTTCTGATGTTCCTGTTTTCCCCCCTACACGATATCCTTTTACTTGAGCATTTTTACCAGTTCCTTCTGCTACTACTGATTCCATCATACTAAGTACATTTTGGGCAGTCTGTTCTGATATAATTCGCCCTGTTTTTTCTACCGGAACTTCTTCTACCCCACCTGTTTTACTATCACGAATTTGTTTTACCACTCTTGGTTTTACATGTTCTCCTCCATTTGCTATCGCAGAAACAGCTGTTACCATTTGTAGAGGTGTTACTTCAAATCTTTGCCCAAAAGCAATGGTAGCTAATTCGACTGGACCTACTTTACTTTCATTTAAGAAAATTCCTTTTGCTTCACCTGGAAGAGCAATTCCTGTTTTATCTAAAAAACCAAACTTTTCTAAATAATCATAATATTTTTCTTTTCCAACTTTTTGCCCTAATCCAATAAATACTGGATTGCAAGAATTCATTAATGCTTGCCTTAAACTTTCTGAGCCATGTGGACGATAATATCTCCAACACTTAATACGAACCCCTGCAATTTCGATTCCTCCTGTACAGCAAAACTCTCCTTCCTTATCTGGAGTAGTAATTCCCTCTTCTAAAGCCGCCGAACTAGTAATTAATTTAAAGGTAGAACCTGGTTCATACGTATCTGCTATTGCTTTATTTCTCCATATTGCTTGTAATTCCTTATTTTTATCTGCTTTAGATAAACTATCCCAAATTTGTTTTTTCTCTTCCTCTGATGGCTCATAAGGAGAATTTAAGTTATAGTCTGGATAAGTTGCCATAGCTAGAATATCTCCTGTTTTTGGATTCATCATCACAACATTTCCACCATCTGTACATTTATTATCAATACAAGCATTTTTTAAATACTTTTCTGCAATGGATTGAATCGTACTATCAATAGAAAGTACAATATCTTTTCCATCTACTGCTGGGATATATTGTTCTGATTCTTCTTTAATATCCCCTCCTTTTGCATCCGTTACTTTTTGAATTTTTCCCAACTCTCCTTTTAAAATCGTATCATATTTTGCTTCAATTCCCCCTAAACCTTGATTATCCGAACCACAAAATCCAATAAATTGAGAAGCCAAATTGTTATAAGGATAATATCTTTTGGTATCCTCATCAATATTAATTCCTATTTCAATTTGATTTTCATCCATCCATTTTCTAAGTTGGTCTGTTTGCTCTTTATCTACCTTTTTTGCAATTGTCTCAATAGAACTTCTCTTTTTCACCTTCTTTAAAACCGTTTCATAATCTAAAGAAAACATCTCGCTTAACGCTCTTGCCACTTTTTCTTTGTCTTGCTCTTTAATATTAACTGGATTAACAGTAATGGTCTCTACTGTACTACTTACTGCTAATATTTTTTCGCCTGTAGCATCATAAATGGTTCCTCTTTTGGGACTAATATTACGATTTAAAGTTTGCTGATTATATGCCATTGCCTGTAATTCGCTTCCTTGTATAAATTGAATACACCCAATACGAATCGTAAGTAGAATAAAAAGAACAAAAGAAACAACTAAAATCCATAAAATTCGTTTTCGATTGCTAAGATTCATTCTTGCTTGCATCTTGTCACCTCTTATTTTAAGTATATAGAAAAATAAAAAGAGTATGACAAAAGAAACAATAGAAAGTCTATGATTTACTTCTATTGTTTCTTTTACCTTATCTTTAAAATAGAAATCTTTTTTCTTGAATAAATTGTTCTAGTTCTTTTTCAGAATAAATTTTATCATAATTTCCTCTTGGTTCTAATGCTTTAATATCTTTCATAATAGATTGTATAAAATCTTTAAAATCTTCATTTTCTTCTTGCAAACGATTAATAGTATCCCAATCTAGTTGTTCCTCTATTTTAGAAGGAAATACAATTTCACTTTGTTCAATATTTTGAGCATTTAATTGAATTAGTCCAATTCCAAAAGCATTGTTTAATCTTCGTATTTCACTTAATAGTTCTTCACTTTTTTCCATTTCTAAAACTACTAAATAGCCTTCATTTGCCCAGCTAGAATTAGAAACTGCTTGAAAATAATATTCTCTTAAATTATCAAAGTTTAACCTCTTTTTCATTTCAAAAGAAAAAATTTTGCATTTATTTTCGCGAAATAAATCCATTAATTCAATTACATCTTTATCATATTCTTCATAAGGAAAGTATACACCAACGATATCTGGGTGTAACCATTTGTTTTTTCCTCCCTTTCTTTTTCTTGATTTTTCATGATAAATGGTTTTAGTATAACATAAAAAATGTTGTTCAGAACGAACAAATTGGTTTAATAATACATGAAGGTCTCTTTCTTTAAACGTCTGCTTTTCTTTTTCGTCTTTTTCATCCATTCCCTGTTTTACTTCTTGATAAGAAAGAGCTGCTAACCCAAATTTCGTAGGACTTTTACTTACTTTCTGAAATTTAGTTTTTCTATTTTCTTTCATGTCTACATACATACGAGCGGACAAAGTCTTCCATGGTGTTTTTCCTGCCGTTCCTAGCTTTTGTGCAAATCCTTTTTCTTCTGCGTAGTTCCACATTTCATCAATTGTCATTGGTTTTTTTGTTTCTTTTAAAATATCTTCTGCCATAATGAGAAAACTATATGCCATTGTAAAACATCCCTTCTTTTTTTGTATCCATATTTTACCATGTTTTCTTAAAAAGAACAACAAATCTAACTATTTTTCTTATATTTTTTCTATTATTCGACAAAAAGACTATTACAATCAGTAATAGTCTTACATCCATTCTTGTATTTGATTCCATATTTTTTGAAAAATATTTTCTTTTTCCTCTAACTGAATTTGTTCATCTGCTGGTTCTACATAATCTTTTTTGGGTAAATGAATATATACTTTTTGGTCATTGGTTAGTTTTTGCATACCCAACGTATCTTTTGCTTCTTTTTCGATATTTTTCAAATTCAAACTACTTTCAATATTTACTTCTAACTGTTGATTTTCTTTTTGAATGGCAGCTAAATCAGTCTTTAAATTTCTTATTTTCGCAAAGTTTTCTGTAATTAAAGAGTTACGATAACTTATAGCAAGAAGTACACCAAAAAGTAAGACAATCCCTAATATTACTTTTGCTTTTTTACGTTTTAGTTGATTTTTAGTTTTAACACGTTGTTTTGCTTGTTTTCTTACTTGTTTTTTGGGGTTTGCTTTATTTTGTGTTACCTTCTTCTTTTTTCTATTTGGCACTACTTCTGGTTCTAATTTTCTAGGGTTTGTGCCATATTGATATTTTGCCATAAGTTCTCACCTCCTCTTTTGTATCTACTTATCTGCTTTCTCGAAAATTCTTAGTTTTGCACTTTTGCTTCTTGTATTTTGTTGTTGTTCTTGCATAGTAGCAACAATTGGTTTTTTCGTTATACTTTTTCCAAGTGATTGTGCCCCGCAAATACAGTAAGGCAAATCCTTTGGGCAACTGCACCTTCCTTCTGCTTCAATAAAAGCCCTTTTTGCCGCTCTATCTTCTAAAGAATGAAAGGTAATGATACATAATCTTCCTTTTGGTTTTAAACAAGAAATACAGTTTAAAACCGTATGAAACAAAGGTTTAATTTCATTATTGACTTCAATACGAATCGCTTGAAATGTTCTTTTAGCTGGATGTCCTTCTTTTTGTTTCGACTTTGGAATAGAATTTTGAATGATTTCTACTAATTGTTTTGTTGTCTCAATTGGCTTTTGCTCTCTTTGTCTAACAATATTTTTTACAATATTTTTAGCAAATGGTTCTTCTCCATATTCATACAAAATTGAGATAAGCTCTTTTTCTGAATATTCATTAATAACCTGTTTTGCTGTTAAAGATTGTGTTTTATCCATTCTCATATCTAATAAGTTATCACTTAAATAACTAAATCCACGTTCTTTTTGGTCTAATTGATAAGAAGAGACTCCTAAATCTAATAAAATTCCATCTACTAAACCAATCTGATATTCTTCTAAAAGTTGTTGTATTTGGTCATGATTTCCATGCACATAAATAATATTACTAAATTTTTTTAAATTTTCTTTTGCTGCTTTTAGTGCCTCTTCATCGCGGTCAATCCCAATTAATTTTCCTTCAGAAGATAATAACTCTAATATTTTTTTACTATGTCCTGCTCCTCCTAATGTTCCATCTACATAAATTCCGTTTGGCTTAATACTAAGTCCTTGTATACATTGGTCTAGTAAGACAGGAATATGTTTAAATTCCAATTTTTCACCCCATAGCAAAGCATTTTTGTTTTAAATATTACGCAAACAGTTGGAAGCTTTTTAACCCCAACTGTTGCAATACTTTTGAATATTTTCTTTTGTTTTTTATTGGTTTCTTTTGTATTACAATCTTTTTTCCTTTGCTTTTTGCTATTTATCTTTTGTACTTTTTCCTTTTTCTTTCGTAAAAAACTTTTGTAAATTTTATCTTTTGTACTTTTTCTTCCTTTTTTCTTTTGAATAGCCCTCTTTTTAAGTACCCTTTTGTACTCTTTCTTTTGTTCCTTTACAAATTCTTTTGTAAATTCTTTTCTCTTTTGTTCTTTCTTTTTTTGTTTTTTCTTTTGTACTTAATTTCTTTTTCTTTTGTGAATTTATATAAACTTTTTCAAGTTATATACCAAGCATGTCCATATTTTCTGCAATTTCATCAGCAGAACCATTTTCTTCTTGACTATACTCTTGCCATTTTGCCTTATTCCAAATTTCAATTCTAGTACCTACTCCAATGATAACAGCATCTTTTTCTAAGCTTCCTGCTTCTCTTAAATTACTAGTAATTAAAAAGCGGCCTTGTTTATCTAGTTCACATTCCATCGCACCAGATAAGAAGAAACGGACAAAGTTTCTAGCATTTTTTTGGGTAAGTGGAAGCGTTTTTAGTTTTGCTTCGAAGTTAGACCATTCGGTTTGAGAAAATCCAAACAAACAACCATCTAGACCTTTTGTAATAACAAATTTTTCTCCCATGTCTTCTCTTAATTTAGCTGGCATAATAAGTCTTCCTTTTACGTCTAGAGAATGTTCGTATTCACCGATTAGCACTTCGTTTCACCTCATTTCTTTTTATACCACTTTACACCACTTTTCTCCACTTTAGTTAAATTTTAATACATAACTTTATAAATTG
>DBFJJM010000023.1:0-18436 GCA_048393175.1 Candidatus Merdicola sp. | reverse complement strand
AAAAAGAAGAATTAAAAAAACAACAAGAAGAAAAGAAAGTAGAAAGTAAAATAGATAATAAAGAAAAATTAGAACAAAAACAAGAAGAATTAGAAGAACTTTCTGACCGCTATAAACGTATTTTAGCAGAATTTGAAAATTACAAAAAAAGAGCAGGAAAAGAAAGAGAAAGTTTATATAATATGATTTTATCTGATGTAGTTGCAAAATTATTGCCTGTTATCGATAATTTAGAAAATGCTGCCAATGCGAAAACTGAGGATGAAAACTATAAACAAGGGGTAGAATTAGTCTTGAAACAATTTCAAGATGTTCTAAAAGCACAAGGGGTAGAACCAATTGAATCAACAGGACAGGTGTTTGACCCAGAATTACATGAGGCAGTAAGTAGTGTAACAGATGAAACATTAGGAGAAAAAGAAATTAAAGAAGAATATCGTAAAGGATATAAAATTGGAAATAAAGTAATACGCCATTCTATGGTAGTAGTTGCGAATTAATTTTATTTGATTTGTCATTAATTTTTTATATTTATATAGAGAGTCTTAAAATTTGAAGGAGGAAAAAAATTATGGGAAAAATTATAGGTATCGACTTAGGTACGACTAACTCATGTGTAGCAGTAATGGAAGGAGGAGAACCAGTTGTTATTCCAAATGCAGAAGGAAATAGAACCACTCCCTCTGTTGTAGCATTTTCCAAAAATGGAGAAAGATTAGTAGGCCAAATTGCAAAACGTCAAGCAGTTACGAATCCAGACAATACGGTTATTTCGATTAAAAGAGATATGGGAACAAACAAAAAAGTAAAAATTGAAGCAGATGAATTTACACCACAAGAAATTTCAGCAATGATTCTTCAAAAATTAAAAGCAGATGCAGAAAACTATTTAGGACAACCAGTAACACAAGCTGTTATTACGGTTCCTGCTTATTTTAGTGATAGTCAAAGACAAGCAACCAAAGATGCTGGTAAAATTGCTGGACTAGAGGTACTAAGAATTATTAATGAACCAACAGCAGCATCACTTGCTTATGGTATGGACAAAGAAGACCAAGACCAAAAAATTATGATTTATGATTTAGGAGGAGGAACCTTTGATGTTTC
This sequence comes from Candidatus Merdicola sp., assembly GCA_048393175.1. Lineage (GTDB taxonomy): Bacteria > Bacillota > Clostridia > TANB77 > CAG-508 > Merdicola. The sequence continues at coordinate 17,329 of DBFJJM010000023.1, read as the reverse complement.
GATTCTAGATATTGGTGATGGTGTATTTGAAGTACTATCTACAAATGGTAATACTCGTTTAGGTGGAGATGACTTTGACCAAAGAATTATTGATTATTTAGCAGACGAATTTAAAAAATCAAATGGAATTGATTTAAGAAATGACAAAATGGCAATGCAAAGATTAAAAGAAGCAGCAGAAAAAGCAAAAATAGAGCTTTCTGGTGTACAACAAACACAAATTAATCTACCATTTATTACAGCAGACAGCACAGGACCAAAACACTTAGATGTTAATTTAACAAGAGCAAAATTTGAAGAATTAATCCATGATTTGATAGAAGATACGAAAAAACCAGTAGAACAAGCTTTAAAAGATGCTGGAATTACAGCTGATAAATTGCATAAAGTATTATTAGTAGGAGGTTCTACTAGAGTTCCAGCAGTACAAGAAGCGGTAAAAAGAATTACAGGAAAAGAGCCAGACAAAGGAATTAACCCAGATGAGTGTGTAGCCATTGGTGCTGCTATTCAAGGTGGTGTACTTTCTGGAGATGTAAAAGATTTAGTATTATTAGATGTTACTCCATTATCTTTAGGAATTGAAACATATGGTGGTGTATTTACAAAATTAATTGAAAGAAATACCACGATTCCAACCAAAAAATCACAAGTTTTCTCTACTGCTGCAGATGGCCAAACAAGTGTTGAGGTACATGTACTTCAAGGAGAAAGAGAAATGGCAGCAGATAACAAAACATTAGGAAGATTCCAATTAACAGGAATTCCAGCTGCACCAAGAGGGGTTCCACAAATTGAAGTAACATTTGATATTGATGCAAATGGTATTGTTCACGTATCAGCAAAAGATATGGCAACCGGAAATGAACAAAAAGTATCCATTACTGCTTCTACAAACTTAACAGATGAAGATATTGAAAAAGCAGTAAAAGATGCAGAAGCACATGCTCAAGAAGATAAAAAGAGAAAAGAAGAAATTGAAGTTCGTAACAATGCAGAAAGTTTAGTATATAATAGTGAAAAGACTGTAAAAGAATTAGGTGACAAAGTAAGTGCAGAAGAAAAAGCAAAAGTAGAAACAGAAATTGAAAATGTAAAAAAAGCCTTAGAAGGAAAAGATACAGATAAAATCAAAGAAGCAACTGAAAAATTAACAACTGTATTTTACGAGTTAACAGAAAAGCTATATAAAAATGCAAATCCAAATGGAGCTACTGGAGCAGAAACAACAGCAGGAACAGAGGGAACAGAAGAAGGACCAAAGACAGATGCCAATGGAAATGTATATGATGCAGACTATAAAGTAGAAGAAGATGGAGAAAACAAATAAAAACAAACAAAAGAGGCACTCCTAAAAGGTGCCTCTTATTAACGAAAGAGAAGAAAAGACAAAAGCAGGAAAAAGAAAAAAGTTTTGGAGGAAAACATGGCTGAACAAAAAAGAGACTATTATGAAGTATTAGGAGTAACTAAAAGTGCAACAGACGAAGAGCTAAAAAAGGCTTATCGTAAATTAGCGAAAAAATATCATCCTGATGCGAATCCGGATAATAAGCAAGAATCAGAAAAGAAGTTTAAAGAAGTAAATGAAGCATATGAAACATTATCTGACCCACAAAAAAGAAAAATGTATGACCAATTTGGATTTAATGGACCACAAGGAGGCTTTGGGGGAGGACAAAATGGATATTATTCCTATACTGGTGGGTTTGATGGATTCGATGGTTTTGATATGGGAGATTTAGGTGATATTTTCTCTTCTTTTTTTGGTGGGGGATTTGGAGCAAGAGGTACCAAACAGCAAGCTGGACCAAGAAAAGGTAGTGATTTACGATATAATATTGAAATTACTTTTGAAGAGGCTTTTTTGGGTGTAAAAAAAGACATAGCAATTACAAAAAATGATGAATGCCATATCTGTCATGGAACAGGTGCAAAACCGGGAACCAAACCAGAAAAGTGTCCTACTTGTCATGGAACAGGGCAAGTAAGACAAATACAGACTACGATTTTAGGACAAATGCAAACAACAAGAACTTGTAGCCAATGTCATGGAACGGGTGAAATCATTAAAGAACCATGCCAAGAATGCAGAGGAAGAGGAAAAATTCGTAAACAAGCAAAAGTAATGGTAACTATCCCTGCTGGAATTGATGAAGGACAAACAGTTGTCCTAAGGGGAGAAGGAGAATCGGGCGAAAAAGGTGGACAAAAAGGAGATATTTATATCACGGTTCATTTAAAAAGGCATAGTATTTATTCTAGAAAAGGAGATAATGTTTACTGTGAAATTCCTATTACGATGACACAAGCAGCTCTAGGGGCAGAAATAGAAGTTCCAATGGTAGATGGAGAAAAAATAAAAGACAAAATTCCAGAAGGAACACAAACAGGTACAAAATTTACTGTGAAAAATAAAGGATTTAAGAGTTTAAATGGAAATTGGCATGGCGACTTTATTTATACAGTTGTAGTTCAAACTCCAAAACGACTATCGAAAGAGCAAAGAGAGCTATTAGTAGAGCTTGCCAAAACAATGAATGAACAACCTCCTATCAAAAAAAGAGGGATTTTTGGATAAAACTTGAAATGGGAAATAAGATATGGTAATATAAACAAAATGTGACAAAGAAAACCATTTCTTTTTGAAGCTTAGTTAGAAACGAAAGAATAATATAGATAAAAAATAAACCTAAAATCATAACCACCCGTTTTACGACGAGTGGTTATGATTTTAGGTTTCTAAAGAGAAAAGAATTATCCGCAAATGACCTAAAAAACATTGTAAAATAACAGAAGAAATGATAAAATTGCCTAAGAGAAAAACAAAGGAGAACAAAGTATGAAAAAAGAAAGAGAATCTGGTGTGACAATGATTGCTTTAATTGTAATGGTGGTAGTACTTGCTATTATTCTTAGTATTTCTATTACAGCAGGTATTTATTCTTCAGGAAAGACAAAGGATGAAAAATTACTTTCGGAATTAACAATTGTGCAGCAAGCTGTTTTACAACAATATGAAAAATATAAAGTAACCAAACAGGAAGCTATGTTAATTGGAGATACCCTTACAGAAGAACAAAATGCTACTCTTTTTGTAGGAGATTATCTTTTTTCAAGAACTTTAAAACCAGAGCAGTTAAAACAAATTGGGATAAGTCATACAGAAGATACTTATATAGTAAACTATAAAACAGGAGAGGTGTATAATGCAACTAAAAAAACCACCTCTTCTGGAGACCCTTTATATATTATGGGAGGAGAATAAATGATAAAAAGTTTGTTAGAAACCGTTATTCCAAAAGAGCAAATTTTGTGTGATGAACCAATGACAAAACATACTTCTTTCAAAGTAGGGGGAAAGGCAGATTTTTTTATAACGGCTAAAACAATAGAACAGGTAAAAAAGGTAGTAAATGTGATAAAAGAAAACAAGATTCCTTACTTTGTCATAGGAAATGGGAGTAATTTGTTAGTAAAAGATGGCGGAGTTAGAGGTGTTGTATTAAAAGTAGACTTAAAAGAAGTGACAATCCAAAAAAAAGAAACCGAAATTTTAGTAACAGCAGGAGCAGGTGTTTTGCTTGGTTTTTTAAGCCGAAAAATGAAACAACAAAATATAGCAGGTTTAGAATTTGCTTGTGGCATTCCGGGAACCATAGGAGGAGCTATTTGGATGAATGCTGGAGCACATGGAAACGAAATGAAGGATATTGTAGTTTCTACAACAGTATTAGATGAAACGGGAAACTTACAAACCCTTTCAAAGGAGGAGCAAAATTTTAGTTATCGTTCTAGTATCTTTCAGCAAAATAGACAAACCATTATATTAGAAACAACTTTAAAAGTAAAAGAAGGAAATGCGGAAGAGATAGAACAAAAGATGGAAGAATATACAAACTATCGAAAAACCACCCAACCGATAGAATACCCAAGTGCAGGAAGTACATTTAAAAGAGGAACTGATTTTATAACAGCTAAACTAATTGATGAATGTGGTTTGAAAGGTTATGGTGTGGGAGGAGCAGAGGTATCTTGCAAACATGCCGGTTTTGTCATTAATAAAAATAAAGCTACTGCAAGCGATATTTTAGAGTTAATAGAACAAATTAGAAAACACGTACGAGAAAAATTTCAAAAAGAATTAGAATTAGAAGTGCAAATTATAGGGGAAGACAAAAAATAAAGGAGAGAAAAACATGAAAGGTTTTTTAGATTGGTTTAAATCAGGAGCAAAAATGAAACGTTGGATGTTTCTTACTTTGGTAGGTATCCTACTTGCTTGTTATGGATTAGCAGAGATTTTAGTAATGAAAGAATTAACCTTTTTGCAAGTAGCAAAAGTGATTAGCTCTTTTGTCATAGGATTTAGTGCTATTATATTAGGAATTGTTTGTATGCAAAAACGAACATTAGAAATTTTAGTAGAAGCTAGTGATAAGAGAATGGAGGAAAAATCGAATGTTAATGTAAGTTCCCTTATTTTTAATAAAAAAGTGTATTCAGAAGGGCCAAATATTGTAGTAATTGGAGGAGGCTCTGGATTAAATACTGTTTTAAGAGGACTAAAAAAATACACCAGTAATCTAACCGCAATTGTTACCGTATCCGATTATGGAAAGCTTCCTTCTCACTCTCGTAGACAATTAAAATCTTTACCATTAGAAGATATTAAAGAAAGTATGATAGCTTTAGCGGACCATGAAAATGAGATGAAAAATTTACTAAATTATCAATTTACAGAGGGAAAATTAGAACAATTAGAATTGGGAGATATCTATTTTTCTGCTATGAAGACAATGTATTCAAATTTATCCGAAGCAGTTCAAAAAGCTCATGAAGTATTGGCGATTACAGGAAAGGTACTTCCTGTAACATTAGATGAAATTAAAATTTGTGCAGAACTAGAAAATGGAGTAGTAGTAGAAGAAAAAGAAAAAATACCAGAGGTTACCTATAATAAAATTACAAAAATTAACCGTATCTATATTAATCCATCTAATTGCAAAGCAGCACCAGGTGTGTTAGAAGCGATTCAAAAGGCAGATTGTATTGTCATTGGACCAGGAAGTCTTTATACAAATGTCATACCAAACCTATTAGTAGGAGGAGTAGCAAAAGCAGTAAAAGAAAGTAAAGCCATGAAAATATATGTTTCTAATATTATGACAGAACCAGGACAAACAGATGATTATGGAGTATCAGACCATATTAAGGCAATTTTAGAACATGCCGGACAAGAGATAATTGATTTTTGCATTTATGATACAGGAGAAGTGGTTCCAGAATATATTAAAAAATACATTGAAGAGGGAAAAGATTTAGTACAGCAAGATATAGATAAAATTAAAGGAACAGGGATTCATTTTATTCAAAGAAATTTATCTTGTATTCAAGAAGAAGCCATTCGTCATAACCCAGATGCAATAGCAGGTGCGATTATCGAAATTATTTGTGATGATTTAAAATATAAAGATAAACAAACAGACCCACAATATTTAATGCTAAAAGCAAAACTTTCTTACGAAAAAAAGATGAAACATATTCCAAAACAAACGAAGAACAAAGAGAAGAAAAACAGCTCCAAAAAAGAGAAAGGAAAACAAAGTAAGTTTATCTCTCTTTATGGAGAAAGAGTAAAATCGATTCGTTCTACTGATGCTAAAAAGGCAGAAAGAGTAAAGCAGATAGAGCAAATGGAAAAGAAAGAAAAAGAGGAATTTTTCAAGCAATTAGAAGAAGACAAGCAAATAAAACAAACGAGTAAGAAAAAGACAAAGAAAGGGTAGTATTTTACCGAGCAGCATGTTCTAGAAAGTTAAAAAAGATACCAAAGAAGGGAAGATACAAATGAAATTAGCAAAAAGAGAATTAACGTTAGAAAAAGGATTAACCAAAGAATGGCTTTTAACAAATGGAATAGGAGGATTTGCTTGTTCTACTGTTTTAGGAGCAAATACGAGAAAATATCATGGTTTATTAGTAGCACCCCTTACTCCTCCTGCTAGACGTTATTTAATGCTTTCCAAAGTAGATGAAAGTATTACGATTGGAGAAAAAGAAGAAATTCTATATACTAATATTGGAAAACAATATATTTCAGAAGGATATAAAAAATTAAAAAGCTTTGAAAAAGAATATGTTCCTGTTTTTACTTATCAAGTAGGAGACATTTTGATTGAAAAAACAATCTGTATGCAATATGGAAAAAATACGGTATGTTTACTGTATCATGTCAAAAATGGGGAGAATCCAATCACTTTAAAATTAGCACCACTGATTAATTTTCGTGATTTTCATCAAATGAGTACAAATCATGACTTTAAAATAAGACAAAAAAAAGAAGATAGAAAAGTAAAAATAGTAGTAGATGATAATTCTCCTTTCCCACTTTATATGTATTGTTCAGAAGGGAGTTATATCGAACATCATAACGATACTTTTGAAAATATGTACTATATAGAAGAAGAAAAAAGAGGGTTTTATCCAGAAGAAAATCATTGTGTAGTAGGAAGATATGAAATTCAAATAAAGCCAAAAGAAGAAAAAGAAATTTCTTTTATTTTTTCAATGGAAGAAAACATTGAAGAAATACAAACAAAACAAATAATAGAACAAGAAAGCAAAAGATTAAATAAAATTATTCAGCAAACAGATTTAATTCCCAAAAAAAGAAAAACAGATTTAACCAAAGAGGAATTAAAACAGCAAGAAATTTTAAAAACCTATATTATAGCAACAGACAATTTTGTAGTAAATAGACCAAGTTTTGGACTTCATACCATTATTGCGGGTTATCCTTGGTTTTTAGATTGGGGACGTGACAGCCTTATTTCGTTTGAAGGACTATTATTAAAAACAAAACGTTTTGCGATAGCCAGAGAAGTATTATTAACTTTTATGAAAGATATTAAATTTGGATTAGTACCAAATGGTTATTCTGGCTATGATAATAGACCACTTTATAATAGTGTGGATGCCTCCTTACTATTATTTGAGCAAGTAGAAAAATATATTGGCTATACATTAGATTATTCCTTTGTAAAAGAAAATCTTTACCCGAATTTAGTAAAAATTATTTCTTCTTATGCAAAGGGAATTGATTTAGATGATAATAATATTTATTTAGATAAAGACGGATTGCTTGTTTCCGGAACGGAAAATACACAAAATACTTGGATGGATGCAAAAGTAAATGGATTTGCTGTTACACCAAGAAATGGAAAAGCAGTAGAGATTAATAGTTTATGGTATAATGCCTTAAAAATAATGGAAAAATTAACTTCTCTTTTTCAAGGAGAAGAAAAGGCAAAACAATATGCAGAATTAGCAGATAAATGCCAAAAAGCATTTAGAAGAAAATTTTATAACAAAGAAAAGAAAGGCTTATATGATGTATTAGGAGATGGAAAAATAAGACCAAATCAGTTATTTAGTATTAGTCTTACTTATCCTGTATTAGACCCAACATCACAAGCAGCAAAACAAATGCTACAAACAGTAAAAGAAAAATTACTGAATCCTTATGGATTAAAAACATTGGCAAAAGGAGAAAAAGGATATATTGAGCTATATTCTGGGGATAGTTTCAAGCGTGATAGTAGTTATCATCAAGGAATTACTTGGCCTTGGTTATTAGGACTGTATTATGATGGATTAGAGCATGTAATCGTAGCAGAAAAAACGGAGGTAAAGAGAACCAAATGGATACAAGAAAGAAAGAATTTGGTACAAAACATAAAAGAAACGTTTGAAAAACAACTTTTAAAAGAAGGGTGTTTAGGAAGTATTGCAGAATTATATGACTCTAAAACACCACATTTACCAAAAGGAGCGATTGCACAAGCGTGGAGCGTTGCAGAGGTATTTCGTATTTTACTAGAAGAAACACAAAAGGAGCAAAAGAAGTGAGAATATTAGGAATTGACCCAGGCTATGCCATAACAGGATATAGTATTATTGATTATATAGGAAACCATTTTCAGTTAATTACATCAGGAGCTATTACGACAGAGGCTGGAGTATCTTTTCCTATCCGTCTGCAAAAAATATTTGATGATTTGACCAATATTATAATGGAATATCAACCAGATGCTGTATCAGTAGAAGAACTATTTTTTAATAATAATGCTAAAACTGCCATTCATGTAGCACAAGCAAGAGGCGTTATCTTGGTGGCTGCTAGAAAAACCAATATAGATACCTATGAATATACTCCTCTTCAAATCAAACAAGCAGTAGTAGGATATGGAAGAGCAGATAAAATTCAAGTACAAAAAATGGTAAAGGCAATTTTAAAAGTAGATAGCTTGCCGAAGTTAGATGATACCACAGATAGTATGGCAGCCGCTATTTGCCATGCTCACTGTGCGAAATTTTCGCAAAAACTATAACCAAAAAGAAGGTGACTTATGCTAACAATTGAACAACTAGAAAAAAGGGTAGCAGAAGAACAATTACAAACGTTTTATCTTTTCTATGGAGAGGAGCTTTTCTTACTAGAGGCAATCGTAAAAAAGATAAAGAAAAAATTTGGAGTATTACAGTTAGGAATTAATTATATTACGATAGATGAGACGAATATGCAAGAACTGATTCCTAATTTAGATACGCCTGCTTTTGGGTATGACAAAAAGCTAATATTGATTAAAAATAGTGGGTTGTTTCAAAAAGAGGGAAAAAAGAAAAATGCAGAACTGACAAAGAAAAAAGAGGAGCTTCTTTCTTATTTCATACAAAATAAAGAAATGATACAACAATCTGCTATTATCCTTTTTCAAGAAACAGAAATAGAAAAACAATCGTTATTCAAATGGATAGAAGAAAATGGAATCGTTTGTCAGTTTGACTTTCAAAAACCTTTGCAAATAACCAAACGATTAAAAGCAATTGCGAATGCCTATCATGTTAAAGTAGAGGATTTTACTTTAAACTATTTACTAGAAGAATGCGGAACCAATATGCAAGACTTAATTAATGAAATAAGAAAGCTAATTGAATATGTAGGAAAAGATGGAATCATTACAAAACAAGAGATTGATTTGTTAAGTACCAAACAAATACAAGCCATTATTTTTGATTTAACAGATAATTTAGGAAAGAAAAAAACAAAACAAGCATTAGAAGTGTATTCTAATTTGTTATATAGTAAAGAGCCAGTCCAAAAAATTTTAATTACTCTTTATCATCATTTCAAAAAACTATATATGGTAAAGTTAGCAAAAAAAGAAGGGGGAAATATAGGCTCTTGCTTAAATTTAAAACCAAACCAACAGTTTCTAGTACGCAAATATACAGAGCAAGCAGAGTATTTTAAGGAGGAAGAATTAAGGCAAATCATAGAACAATTTTTTAAGTTAGATACCGATTCAAAAGTAGGAAAAATAGATTTAGAACTTGGCTTACAGTCTGTTTTATGTCTGTATTGTTCTTAAAAATAACGTATAAAAAAGTCCTTTTTTTCTAAGAATAACAAAAGAAAGAGAGGTCTTTTATGATGTATGAATTTCGAACTGATTTAGCAGATGAAAGAAGAGATATTTATAAAAAAGCAAATAAGATAGAAGAGGAAATTGATGGAATTGAGGCACAAGAAAAAGAAGTAGGAAAAGGAATGAAAGTTTCTACTGTTAAGGTATTAAATAGGCAGGCAGAAGAAGCGATTGGTAAACCAATCGGCAGTTATATTACCATTGATGTACCTAATTTAAAAGTAGCAGAAGAAACAGAAATTCAGCAAGCAGCGGAAGTAGTAGCAGAAGAATTAAAAAAACTGATTCAGCCTTTAGTAAGCCAAAAAGAAGATATTTTAGTGGTGGGATTAGGAAATGAGTCTGTCACACCAGATGCGTTAGGTCCTAAAGTGGTAAATGATATTGATGTAACAAGACACATTATTCGCTATTTACCACAGTATATTGATGAAAATGCAAGACCCGTCAGTGCTATTTCTCCTGGAGTACTAGGAACAACAGGAATTGAAACATTAGAAATTGTAAAAGGAATTGTGGAAAATATTCATCCCAAACTTTTAATTGTAATAGATAGTTTAGCATCTAGAAGTATTCAAAGAATTAGTAGTAGTATTCAATTAGCCGATACCGGTATTGTACCCGGAGCGGGAGTGGGAAATAAACGTAAAGAATTAAGTAAAGATACGTTAGGGATTCCTGTTATTGCTATGGGAATTCCTACTGTAGTAGAAGCGGCTACGATTGCAGCAGATAGTATTGATTTGTTTATTGAAAAAATGAATCAAGGATTGCAAGGAGAAAATACAAATTCTAGTCAAGAGATGCAAAAAGTACAAAAAGCATTATCTGAGTTAATGGAAGGAGATAAATACGAATTAATTAAACAAATTTTAGCTCCAGAAGAATATAACTTTATTGTAACACCAAAAGAAATTGATGATTTAGTAATCAATATGGCAGGAGTCGTAGCAAGAGGAATTAATATGGCAGTATAATTTGACAAAATATCCTATATTTGGTAAAATAGAAAACAAATTAAGAGTATACCTAGGCAAAAGCCAAGCGGTATAGAGTGACTTAAGTGTTACTTACACAGAAGTGGGTGAATCCATGGAGGAGTCTTAAAAAGACTTTTTCATGGATTTTTTAAATAAAAAAGGAGGGGAAAAAATGAAATATTTTAAAAAATTAGAAGGAGAAAGAATCTATTTATCACCAAGGTCTTGTGAAGATGCCGAGCTATTTACCAAATGGTTTAATGACTTTAATGTAACAGACTATGTAAATAGAAGTAGTATGATAACTACTCTACAAGCAGAAAAAGAGTGGTTACAAAATCACTGTGATGATGAAGCGAGTTTTGTAATAATTGAAAAAGAAACAGAGAATATGATTGGTACGATTTCACTCGAAAAAATAAATCATCTTCATCGTACTGCTACTCTTGGTATTTTTATTGGGAACCAAGAGGCAAGACACAAGGGATATGGAACAGAAGCGATTCATTTAATTTTAGAATATGGTTTTCGTTATTTAAATCTAAATAATATTGCTTTAGATGTTTTAGAATGGAATGAAGCTGCTATCCATTGTTATCAAAAGTGTGGATTTAAAGAATATGGAAGAAGAAGAAAATGTATTTTTTTAGATGGGACCTATTATGATAGAATTTCAATGGATATATTAGCAGAAGAATTAAAAGGAGAATACATCAAAAATAAAAGGAAATTGTGATAGATAAATGAGTTTTTTATAAAGTATAGTGGACAAAATTGTAACGAAATGATATACCATAATTAGTATAAAAAGAAAGGGAAGGGATGTAGGATGAACAAATTAAATAAAATGCTTCTATCTATCAGTATTATTTTGATGATTGCACTTGCTATAATGATTGGGTTATATTTTAACTTAAAAAGCAAATATACTAAATTAGAAGCGGATTTCTTATTTAGTCAAAATGGAGAAGATGTAGAAAAAAGCAAGGATGGAAACTTTTTATTTTCGGAAGAAGGAAAATAATTAGCTATAGGGGGAAAACAATGAAGCGATGGATAAAAGTGGTTTTCATTATCAATATAATCATTACAGTGTTTAGTTTCATAAGTTCATTTCTATTTTATAGCCCAATCGATTTAGGTTTGACCATTCCGCAAAGTATGGGATATTTTTCTATTTCACTTTGCATAGGTATAGTCTCAATAGTTATATTGATAGTTCTATTTGTGATTTATTCGATAAAAAGAATTAGAAGGAAATTATCCAAATAAAAGAAGAACGATTTTATAAAAAATAGGGAAGGTAAGAAGGAAGATGGATAAAATTATACCAAATAAGCTAAAGATAGATGATGAAATAAGGGTAATTGCACCATCAAGAAGTATGAAAATTCTAAGAGAAGAAGTAATTAGAATAGCAAAAGGAAGATTAGAGCAATTAGGATTTAAAGTTACATTTGGAAAAAATGTGATGCATTCAATTAATGATGATTTTGGATGTGCGACTATATCAGATAGAGTAGAAGACTTGCATGAGGCATTTAAAGATAAAAAGGTTAAAGCAATTTTAACCGTAACAGGTGGTTATAATGTAAATCAATTATTAGATTACATTGATTATAATTTAATCAAAGAAAATCCTAAGATTATATGTGGATTTTCGGATATAACAGCACTTCTTAATGCAATTTATACAAAGACAGGCTTAGTTACTTATTATGGACCACATTTTTCTAGTTTTGGAATGAAGTATGGGTTTGATTATACAATGAAGTATTTTAAAGATATGTTAATGGATAGGAAAGATGTTTTTATAGAAAACTCAGAGCAGTGGAGTGATGATTCATGGTATAAAGAACAAGAAAACAGAGAATTTATAAACAATGATGGTATGAAAATAATTAAGAGTGGAAAAGCGGAAGGAAAAATAATAGGTGGAAACTTATGTACTCTAAATTTATTACAAGGAACAGAATATATGCCAGATGCGACTAACAGTATTCTTTTTTTAGAGGATGATGATCTTGTAGGAAACGAATTTATAAGAGAATTTGATAGAGATTTACAATCTTTGTTACATCATTTAAAAGGTAAAAAGATAAAAGGTCTTGTCATTGGAAGAGCAGAAAAAAAGTCTAATATGAATGAACAAAAATGGAAAGAAATCATTGAAACAAAGAGAGAACTTATGGATATACCTGTTATGATAAATGCAAATTTCGGTCATACAACTCCAATTTTTACTTTTCCAATTGGTGGCTATACAACAATAGATACTACTGAAGTAGTAAAAATAAAGATAAAGAATTAAATATACTTGTTTAGAATAAGTGCTAGAGATATAAAGTAAAAGTAATTATACGAATGATGTATAGAAGAAGTAACTAGATAAATTTATGATAATAAACAAAATAGAATAAGGGTAGAAACAACAGAAAAGAGGACAACAATATGTTGTTCGTTGCACAAAAAGTTCGGAGAATCGCAGAAGAGATAGACTCTGCTATCAGTGTCAGTCAAAGGTTATTAACTGCACTCGAGAGCTATACAGAGGGTGATAGGCTTAACGAGGAAATTGGCATCTTTGCACAAAATGCACCGAAATGGAGAAATCTTACTGAGGATAGGCAGTCTTATTTGAACTTTATTCGCAAAGTTTGTACAGGTGAAATTTCCATCTCAGTAGCACAAGATGCGATTCGGAAGTTCATTTCCGAACTCGAAGATACCCGCAGGCTCATTAAATTGTAGAGCCAAATTAAATCATAAACGCACGTAAAACGTGCGTTTATGATTTAATATATGCCATTTTATATGTTTCACAAAGATTACAATTCGTACAAATTAAAATACGCCTATCAAAAATTAATTTGAGAGTTTGAATAAATTCGTCTTCTTTGTCAATTTCATGAATAATAATTCTTTGTGGTAAAAGAGTAAGAAGTGTATTTAGTGCATAATCATTAGACGAAAAGGAAATATCGGATAAGAATCTAGCATTACTAATGTTTTCAGTAATAGGAATGCTATTTTTTTCTTCGTCTAAAAGGGTAGATTCTCCATTTCGGTAAATTAAATGTACACAATCTATTAAAGAAGCTTCTTTTGCTTGAGAATTAATATACATTTTTAGTAAATCAATAAATTCGTTGTATTCTTTTTCGATTAAAAAGTTATTAACAGAAGAATCAACAATATAATCTAAAATCTTCATATAATTTTTCAAACGAAAGCAAATAAATCCATCTAATACCATAGATTTATTCTCACACACATAATGAAGTAAAGCATGATATAAATGCTCTTTTCGAATATGATTTTCAATATTAGTAGAATCTTGTAAAAAAGTTTGACAATTTTCAAAGATTTCTTTTTTTTCAGGAGAAGAAAAATAGAAATAATTAAAATCAATCATTTTTCGCATAATGGTATTTTCATAAAGGGCTAAAATAAGATTCGTTAAAGTAGTACAAAGTAATTCGTAAAAGTCCTCGTTATTTTTTCCAGTATAATGAATAATCACATTTTCATAATTTTTAAACTGGCGATTGGAAAGATAGACAGAATCTAAAGTTGTCTTGCTAAAGTCTTTTAGTAGACAATGAATGATGTTTTTATGATTGGTTTTAATGCAAAATGATTTCATTAAAAAATCTCCCTTCATGATATATGTAATAGTATCTACTGAAAGACATTTCATTATACATATATTATTCGGGAGACTATTTTTTGGTAGCTTGTATGTTAGTAATAAATCATATAATCGATATCTTTAAAAATAGGGTCTTTTTTTTGAATTTCTTTTACAAATTCACTATCGATTTGATTTGTCTTAATTTGGTTATATAATTTAGTGAAACGACCAATGTGGTCTTTAATTCTTTTTTTGGCGTAATCTACCATTGTACCATTTGTGATGATAAATAGCCAATCACTACTTTGTGCAAGCAACAGTTCTCTTGCACATTGATTTAAAGCTCTTCTTTTTAAATTCTTTTTTTCATTTGGAAATAGGTGGGCAAGTTCTACAATACGGTCTCCTGCCACATGAAGATGTTTATGCACATAATCATTAGAAGGATTAAGCCATACTTCGCTATAACCGTTTGCTCCCCAGCTAGAACGACACGGAGTACATTCTTGCATTTCGGGATATTTTTCGAGATATTCACTAGGAGTAATTAAAGCAAAATCACATTGGTCATAATATATTTTTTTAAATAGAACAGAAAGCCAATCTGGACCTTCATACCACCAATGACCATATAGTTCTGCATCATAAGGACAAGTAATAATAGGTGGAACATCCATAAAAGGAGCAATTTGTGATATTTGTTTTTGTCTACTGTCAAAAAAGTGACCAGCTTGTTTATAAATAGAATCTTGTGCCCATTGCAAATGATAGTAATCTTTTTGTTCTGTTTTTCCAGTAATACGATAATACTTGATTCCTGTATTAACGCGAACGCCATCATGAGCAATATATGGCTTAATATAGTCATAGTCAGCTTCATAGCCAATATCACGATAAAATTCTCGGTAGTTATAATCACCAGGATAACCATTAATTGAGCTCCAAACTTGTCTAGAAGATTCGGCATCTCTTCCAAAGGCAATTACTCCATTAGGAGATACAATAGGTGCATACGTACCATATAAAGGAGTAGGATTAGCATATAAAATGCCATGACTTTCGGTAATCATATACTCAATTCCAAATTCTTTTAAGTAAGGGTCAGCTTCAGGGATATAACCACATTCTGGTAGCCAAATTCCTTTTGGTTGTCTTCCAAAGTACTTTTTATAAGTTTCTACTCCAATGGCAATTTGAGCTTTTACTGTTTTTTCATTCACATATAAAATAGGAAAATACCCGTGTGTAGCACCGCAAGTGATAATTTCTAATACACCTAAATCTTGCAGATGCTTAAATCCTTCTATAATATTACAAGAATACACATCTCGAAAGATATGTAAATCATTAGAATAACGATTGAAATAATAATGAGCAAGTTCATTTAACTTATGGTTTTGTTTGGTTCTTTGTATTTCTTTTTTAGCAAGTTCAATATGTTGTTTTAAATAGTGAATGTATTTTTTTTGTAATAAAGGGTTGGCAAGCATTTCTAATAAAGGCGGAGTCATTGACATGGTAATACGAAAAGAAACTCCTTGCTCTACTAATTGATTAAAATTAGTAAGAAGGGGAAGATACGTTTCTGAAATGGCTTCAAAAAGCCATTGCTCTTCTAAATAATCATTACTTTCTGGATGATGTACAAAAGGTAAATGAGCGTGTAGGATAAAACTAACATATCCTTTAATATTTTTCTGATTCATTACTTTCTCCTTTGTATGAATTAGTATCAAAAAGCGGAGTATTCTCCGCTTTTTATCCTTCTTTTTAATTGCTTGTTTCTTTTAATGAAAAGTGGAAGTGGGATTTTGAGAAGATGGATTGGATAAATCATTTAGTTGAGCAATATCTTCTTTATATAATGTTTGATAAAATTTTTGTAAAGTTCCGACTCGTTTCATAAAAGAAAAATGAGAAATTGGCTTTGCTTTTTTGACATTTGTTTTCACATTTCGAAAATAAACATTGTTTTGATAAAAGTCGAATAAAATATGGTCATTTGGTGATTCTATTTCATTGGAAGAGGAAATCGGAAAAAAGTTATTAGGAATTAGTAGCTTAGAGTCTTGTTTTGGTCTTCTTCCTAATTCTATTTTATACTTACAATTACTATCTGCAATTTTCAGATACCAACAATTGGCAAAATCATTAATTTCTACTTCAAAAGAGTAATGTTTTGTTTGATTATGAATCACTAAAACAGGTTTTGTTTCCTTAAAGAAATGTTCTCCATATTGTTTTGTGCATTGCTTGATAAAATCGTCTGCTATTTCCCAATAAATAAATAAAGTAGTAGGGGTTTGAGCTAATATCTTTACTGTAGTTTGCCCATAACGATAAGGTAAATCATAATATTCTTCGATTTGAAAGTCTTGCATAGGTAAGATAGAAGAATGTTTTGTTTGTTTTGTTTTGGGTGTAGTTACCTTTTTCGTACTGCTTTTAGTAGAGCTAGTAGACGTTTTCTTTTTAGTGGTAGTTTGTTTCTTTTTGGCTAATGTTTTATCCGAAGCTCCTTTTTTACTCTCCTGCAATTTGGATTTAGTAGAAGTTTTTTTCTCTTTTTTAGGAGAAATTACTGTTTGTTCTATTGTATCTTTCTTTATCGTTTCTTTTGCTTTTCTTGGCATCGAATTTCCTCCTTAGTAAATCTTTCGTATCTGTTTTCTATATACTATATCAAAAAGATAAGAATATCAATAGAAAAAAGTAGAAATTTGTAAAAAATTATAAAAACTTTTTTAATTGTTCTACATTGTTTTCTTGAAAAGCAACAAATTCATTTGTTAAGTTTTTTACTGGTTCTTCTATTCCATTTGTTTTATGATTTAATAGTTTTCTTCCTTCAATAATACCCATTGTACTTCCTTGTATTAACATATCTGCTAAATGGGAAGTAGATTTATCGTTTAATGTGTTCATCTGTACTCCTGTCCAACCCATAGCAGTATTCATAAAGGTATTTTCTTCTGGAATTTGTCCATAATCTTCATATAACTTATTAATGCGGTCTAACATTTGACCATATTGGGTATATTGAAAACTTAAATTATCCTTAAAACAGTCATCTTGCTCGACTTTTTCAGAAACAAAGGAAAGGGAGTCCATTCCCATTTTTGCAGCTTTGTGAAGCTCTTTTAATATTTCTAAATTTTCATTGTTTTTTTCATCCATTTTAAAAAACCATCCTTTCTTACTCTTAGTATGAACCAAAATAGAAA
>DBFJJM010000022.1:0-5781 GCA_048393175.1 Candidatus Merdicola sp. | reverse complement strand
TAAACTAATTTTTTTGTTGCGTAGGAAAGAAGAAGAAAAGGAGAGAAATAAATGACAGAAGAAGTAAAAAAAGAAAGCGTACAAAAACAACAGACCAAAGAAACAAAAAGACCAAGAAGACAATATAACAAGGATACGCAGAGAAGGGAAATAAACCCTAGAAAAGAAAATGTGAGAAGTAAAAAGGAATTTGAATTTAAAAAAGAGCCATTAAAAATTATTCCATTAGGAGGATTACATGAGATTGGTAAAAATATTACTGTTTTTGAATATGCAGAAGAAATGATAATTGTAGATTGTGGTCTAGCATTCCCAGAAGATGATATGCTAGGAGTAGACTTAGTGATTCCAGATGTTACGTATTTAGAAAGAAATAAAGAAAAAATTAAAGGTTTAGTAGTAACACATGGTCACGAAGACCATATAGGAGCGATTCCCTATTTATTAAAACAGCTTAATATACCAATTTATGCGACAAAATTAACCGCTGGTTTAATTCGAAATAAATTAGAGGAACATAAATTATTACGTTCTACCAAATTAACGGAAGTAAGACAGGGGCAAACCATAACATTAGGAAAAATGAAAGTAGAATTTATTAGGAGTTCTCATAGTATTCCGGATTCTGTTGTATTAGCGATTAAGACTCCAGCAGGAACTGTTATTCATACTGGCGACTTTAAGGTGGATTATACGCCAATTGATGGGCAAACAATGGACTTTGGACGTTTGGCAGATTTAGGAAATAAAGGTGTGTTAGCGTTATTATCCGATAGTACCAATGCAGAACGAAAAGGATTTACCATGTCCGAAAGAACAGTAGGTGATGTTTTTGAGAGGCTTTTTGACAATTGTACGAAACGAATTGTAGTAGCAACTTTTGCTTCTAATGTGCATCGTGTACAACAAATTGTAAATTCTGCTGTAAAACATAATCGTAAAATTGCTGTTTGTGGTAGAAGTATGATTAATATGATAGATACAGCAAGAGAGCTAGGATATATTAAAGCACCAGACAAAGTCTTTATAGATATTGATATGATTAAAAATTATCCAGATGAGCAGTTAGTATTAATTACAACAGGAAGTCAGGGTGAAGCCATGTCTGCTTTAACGAGAATGGCTTCTGGTGAGCATAAAAAGGTGGAAATTACGCCAAATGATTTAGTTATCATATCCGCTACTCCTATTCCGGGAAATGAAAAATTGGTATCGAAAGTAATTGATGATTTAATGCAAATTGGAGCAGAAGTAGTATATAGTTCTTTAGCAGATATTCACGTATCTGGACATGCTTGCCAAGAAGAACAAAAGTTAATGCTTGCTTTAACCAGACCAAAATACTTTATACCTGTTCATGGTGAATTTAGACAACTCACTGCTCATGAAGAAACAGCAAAAGAAATGGGAATCGACCCTAAAAATATTTTTAAAATGACCAATGGTAGAGTATTAGAATTAACACAAAGAGAAGCAAAATTTACGACAACTGTTCCATCTGGAAGAGTATTAGTAGATGGACTAGGAGTAGGAGATGTAGGAAACATTGTGCTTCGTGATAGACAACATTTATCTCAAGATGGGTTAATTATTATTGTTTTAACAATGGATTCTAGTACAGGAGAAGTAGTAGCAGGACCAGATGTTATTTCAAGAGGATTTGTTTATGTAAGAGAATCGGAGAATTTAATGGAAGAGGTAAAAACTGTAATTCGTAAAGAAATTGCAAAATGCGAACAAAAACACATTACTGATTGGACAACAATTAAGTCTAACTTGAAAGACAATTTAAGAGATTATATTTTCCAAAAGACAAAGAGAAATCCTATGATATTACCCATTTTTATGGAAGTTTAGAAGTTAAAAACCAGCAAATTTTAGCCAAAGTTTGCTGGTTTTTTCTATGAAAGCATACTAGATTTCTATATCCTGTAATGTTTTATTTACTTTTTTACTGATTTGTAAAATAAATTTTACAATACAAAAATAGTTAAATAATAATTTTTTATCCATAGAATTACCAAATAGTTTAGGTTCCAACATAGCACCAGTAAAAAATCTCATATAAATAGTGCTATTTCTAAATACTATTTCATAATCTATATGTTATTTATCATGAAAAGTAATGAAAGATTCCATGATATCACTTGTTAGTAATTGCATGGTTAGTATTCTATTTTCAATGAAAAAAATGAAATTACCTGAACCAGAGTTTATTTCATTAAGAGGTAATTTTAAAGTTATATTAAGAAAAGAAATGGAAGCAGATTTAAAAAGGATTCCGGACAGAATCCCGGAAACTAAATTAATTGAAATGCAGTTAAATCCTACAGAAAAGAAGATATTGGAATTATTTGATGAAGATGCATATATTACACAAGAAATATTGGCTAAGAAACTTTGGTTAGGTAGAACAGCAATTACATCTAACATTAAGAAATTAAAAGATAAAGGATTAATTGAGGAAATAGGAACGGATAGAAAAGGATATTGGAAAATTTATTTTACTTTAAAAGTGGCTATAAATTCTCTGAAGTTGTAGCCGATTTTTCTTCTTCTCTTATTTTTTGTTCGCCAATACAGAAACATAGGCTAATTTGAAGACAAAATTCATTTTCTAAAATGAATTATTAAGACAGTATCATAAATGAATCAGACTTCTTATAAGAAAGGAAGCACAAAGGTTTACAATACGCTTAAATTAAGATATAATAAAACAAGTTTGATAAAAATAGTTATATCAAAGTAGAAAAAATAAACTAAACCAAATTATTTACTAAGTTATTTAAGAGCAAGAAAAAGAGGAGGAATATTTTTATGGATTATAAGGAACTAGCAGAGGCTATTTTTCCTGATACAAAACCAATCAGTTATTATGAAGAAAAATATCCAGAAAGAAAGTTAAAAGAAGGGGCTATGGTAACAAGATATGCTCCTAGTCCAACTGGTTTTGTTCATTTGGGGAATTTATTTACTGCTTTACTTGGAAAAAAGATGGCTAGTCAAACAGATGGTGTTTTTTTTCTTCGTATTGAAGATACAGACCAAAAACGCGAAATAGAAGGTGGAGTAGAGTCTATTTTACAGGCGTTACAGGATTTTAAGATACAACCAGATGAAGCAATGGTATCTGCAACACAAGAAAAGGGAAACTATGGACCTTATCAACAGAGTAAAAGAAAAGATATTTATAGAGCTTATGCAAAATGGTTATTACAACAGGGGAAAGCCTATCCTTGTTTTTGTACACAAGAAGAATTAGAACAGATGAGACAAAAACAAGAAGAGGCAAAAATTAGACCAGGATATTATGGGGTATGGGCAAAATGTAGAAATCATTCTGTTCTAGAAATGATGGAAAAAATACAAAAAGGAATTCCTTATGTCATTCGTCTAAAATCACAAGGAAGAGAAGATAAAAAGATAAAACATCATGATGTCATTAAAGGAAATATAGACTTTCCAGAAAATGACCAAGATATTGTAATTATTAAATCAGATGGCTTGCCAACCTATCATTTTGCACATGCAGTAGATGACCATCTAATGGGAACCACTCATGTGATTCGTGGAGATGAATGGCTTTCTTCTGTACCTCTTCATCTTCAATTGTTTCAGATGCTAGGATTCAAATCGCCAAAATATGCCCATATTGCACCGATTATGAAAAATGAGGAGGGAAACAAACGAAAGTTAAGTAAAAGAAAAGACCCAGAAGCTGCTGTTTCCTATTATGCAGAGCAAGGAATTCCAGAAGAAGCAGTAAAAGAATATTTGTTCAATATAGCAAATTCTAATTTCGAAAGTTGGAGAAAAGCAAATCCAAATGCTTCATTAGACCAATTTACCTTAGCATTAAATAAAATGGGAGTAAGTGGTGCCCTATTTGATATGGTGAAATTATATGATATTTCCAAAACGGTCATTTCTAAATATACCGCTCAAGAGGTTTATGATAAAGTTTTCAATTGGGCTAAAAAATATGATATAGAATTGGTAGACTTATTACAAAAAGACAAGCAATATAGTTTGCGTGTATTAGGAATTGAAAGAGGAAATCAGAAACCACGTAAAGATATTGCTAAATGGTCTGATGTAAAACAGGAAATTTCTTATCTATTTGATTGTTTTATGAAACAAAAACAAGAATATCCGTTTCAAAAAATTGCAGACAAAACAAAAATACAACTTGTTTTAACAACGTATTTAGAAAAATACTATAACCAAGCAGATGATAAACAAACTTGGTTTGACAAAATAAAAGACTTAGCAGATGAATTGGGCTATGCAAGAGAAGTAAAAGAGTATAAGCAAAACCCAGAAGTATATCCGGGTCATGTAGGAGATGTAAGCACTGTTTTACGTGTTGCTTTAACAGGAAGAACGAATACTCCTGATTTATATGAAATCATGCAAGTATTAGGAAAAGACCAAATAGAGCAAAGATTTTTGAAAATAATACAAGAATAAAAAGAAAGGAAGAAATTCTTTTCTTTTTTTCTTTCGGTATACTACTTCAAAATAAAAAGGCGTTTACTTTTGTATTTTCAAATGATATAATTTTTTCATCATAAGAAATAAAGGAGAAAAGAATGAACCAGATTAAAAATACAATAGATACACTTACCATTTTGACCACAGAGAATATAATCGAAATACTATTTGCAATTGGAATAGTAGTACTTCTTTTTGTCATAAGAGCAGTATTAGCTTACTTTCTTTTAAAACCGTTTTATTGGAAAGCAAAGAAAAACGAAATAAAACAAACACCTTTTTATAAACCACTAAAACGTTTTTTTCCTATTTTAGGAATTTATCTTGCCTTTTTATCGTTAAATGTACCAGCTAATTTTTTTGCTATTTTAACAAAAGTATTTCGTATTGTTGTTATTTTACTATTAGCTAATGGTCTTGCTAATTGCTTTGTTTTGCATTCTAAAGTAGCAAAAAAGATTGAAAAAAGAATGAAAACAGAAGAAGACAATCGACTTGGTTTCTTTTTTAAGATGATTCGAGCAGTTATCTATGTTTTAGCAGGACTTATTATTTTACTTGAATTAGGTTACAACATTAATGGGTTAATTGCAGGAGTGGGATTAGGAGGAGTCATTCTGACATTAGCAGCACAAGATACTGCTAAAAATCTATTTGGTGGAATGGTACTTATGATAGATAAACCCTTTGTAGTAGGAGACTGGATTGAAACTACTAATTTTGAAGGAACAGTAGAAGATATTACATTTCGAAGCACAAGAGTAAGAACATTTGAGAATTCTGTTGTTAATATTCCGAATAGTACACTTGCGAATGAGTCTATTATTAATTGGAGCAAAATGGAAAAAAGAAGATATAAATTAGATTTAAAGTTATCTTTAGATACTCCAATAGAAACCGTAAAAAGGGTGAGTAGTAAAATTTATTTTATGCTGATTAATCATCCAAATGTTATTGATGACGATACCTATGTTAAATTTGACGAGATTCGAGAAGATGGTATCAATATTATGATTTATGTCTTTACGAATTCGATTGATTATGAAAGTTATTTAAATGCAAAAGAACATATTAATCAAAACATTATGCAAATATTAGAAAAGGAAAATGTAGAACTTGCTTATCCAACCAGTACCGTTTATGTGAATCGTAAAAAGGCTTCCCACTGTGAACTATCCCCCAATTAGTGGAGTTAGTAAAAAGAGGACTTATGAAAACAGGTAGAATATTTTCTATCTGTTTTTCTTATGGTATAATGTTTTTGGTGATAATATGGAAAGAAAATAT
>DBFJJM010000021.1:0-11595 GCA_048393175.1 Candidatus Merdicola sp. | reverse complement strand
TCCTTCTTCCATTTGACAAAGTGGTAAAATCCCTTCTGGAGAGCCCTTTGCAGCAAGAATGAATTTTCCTCCCTGCTGCCATATATGCCCCATTCTTTTCTGTTCATTTGAAAAAGAATATTCTTTCAATAACGCTCCAGAAAAAAGATTCTGTCTTAAAATCTGGTTGCTTTCACAAAAAGTTAGCATCGCCTTTTCCATTGGGTCATATGTTTCAATTTCACAAGCTAGCCCCATTGTTTCTAAACACTCTTTTTCTTCTACTTGACTCCAAATTTCTTGTACTTTCATTTCATTTTGTGTAATCGTTCCTGTTTTATCGACACAAAGAACCGAGATTTCTCCTAATGTTTCTACTGAGCTTAAACGATGAACCAAAGAATTTTTTTTAGCAAGTCTCCATGCCCCCATCGATAAAAAGACGGTAAGGATAACGGGAAACTCTTCTGGAATCATAGCCATTGCTAATGTAATACCAGACAAAATACTTTGAATCATGCGTTGTTTAAAAGGCACTCCAGACATTTCTAAAAAGGTAAAAACACCAACTAATAGCATTAAAATGATAGCAATCATAGCACAAGTTTTTACTAAATGACTGGTTTGTCTTTCTAAAGGAGTAGGTCTATCTGGTGCTTCTACAATATTTTTTCCAATCTTTCCATATTCTGTTTGCGTTCCTATTTTCTCTACTAAAATAGTAGCTGTTCCTTGTAATACTAATGTACCTGCATAACAATAATCTTTTTTCCAATAATCCTGTGTTTTCTCCTCTTGTAGTGTTTTCCATACCGCTTCTGCTTCTCCTGTAAGAGTAGATTCATCTACACATAAATCATTTGCTTTTAGTAACTTTCCATCTGCCGGAATCTTCATTCCTTCTTCTAGAAATAAAATATCATCCGGAACTAAGTCTTTACTATGAATTTCCTGCTTTTGTCCATTACGCATAACAAAACAATGAGGGGTAGACAAATCTTTTAAGGCATTTAATGTTTTATCTGTTTTCCATTCTTGCCAAACATCAATTCCAATCATAGCAAAAACAAAAATAAGCATAATGCTTCCATCTCTTGGTTCTCCTAAGAAAAAATAAATTACAGCTGCTACAATTAGTAATATAAACATAGGCTCTGCCAAAATTTCTAACAGCTTAAAAAGAAATGGTTTCTTTTTCTGAGAAACAAGTTCATTTTTTCCATATTGTTTTTGTCTTGTTATGACTTCCTCTGTCGTAAGACCATTTTCTAATGATTTCATCACGTTTCCTCCTTTTGTATTTTAGGTACAAAAAACCTGTGGAACTACTACTGTCCCACAGGTGATACTTACACTCTGTTGCCCGTTACGGCCCGACTAGGCTTTTTACCCGTCTGCTCAGTTTGTACTGTAGTTTTGATAGGCAGTGCAAAAAGATTCTTTATTTATATTATACTTTATGTAAGATGTCAAGAAAAATGACAATTCATTTTTCTTTTTTTGCCTTTTCATTTTAACCATTAGCAATTTCTACTTTACAGTCTTTTCCCTTGATTTGTTTTCCTTTCATTCCTTCTAAAATATCGGTTACATATTGACTTGGAATTTCTACAAAAGTAAATTTATCTAGAAGATTTACTTTCCCGATATCGGAACCAGAAATACCACAATTTGCAGAAATACTTCCGACGAAATCTTTTACTTTTATATCATCTTTTTTTCCCAAATTAAAGAATAATTTAACCGCTTCATTTTTCTTCTTCAATACTTCTTTTGACGTTTTTGTTTCTTTCCCACATACAAGGGTAAGAAGTCCTTGTGCAATTTCTTTCATCTCATATTTTTCTAATAGCTCATCTAAAATTTCCAAATGAGAAAACTCTTTTTCCTGTATTACTTGTTCTATTTTAGATACCATTTTGTTCTGCTTAATTTTGTGAATTTCTTCTAAAGTAGGAATTTTACCTTCTTTCATTTTTGCTTTCGAATAACGCTTAATTTCTAACATTTTTCTTGTTTCTTTTCCTACTACAAAGGTAATTGCTTTTCCCTTTTCCCCATTTCGTCCTGTTCTCCCAATACGATGTACATAATATTCTTCTTCTTGTGGAATATCATAATTTACCACTAATTCTACTTGCTGAATATCAATTCCTCTTGCTACAACATCGGTTGCTACTAGAATTTGAAAATCTCCCTTTTTCATATTTTTCATAATGCGTTCCCTTTGTGATTGTTTCATATCACCGTGAATCGCTTCTGTTAAATAGCCATTTGATTTTAATACTTCTACTAAATCGTCTACTTTACGTTTCGTATTACAAAATACAATTGCCTTTTGTGGATGATATACCTCTATTAAACGCATTAAAGTCACATTTTTCATTGCTTGTTTCATGCTAATGGTAATTTGCTCAATGTTATTTACGGTAAGTTCTTCAGAAGGAATTTTAATCGTTTTTGGCTCTACTAAATATTTCTTTGCTATCTTTAAAATTCTAGGATTCATTGTAGCAGAAAATAGAGCGGTCTGCCTTTCTTTCGGTGTTTCTTTTAAAATAGCTTCCATATCTTCTTCAAATCCCATGTTTAGCATTTCATCTGCTTCATCTAATACTACCATTTTAATAGCATTTAAATTTAATGTTTTTCTTCTCATATGGTCTAATACTCTTCCTGGTGTACCAATTACAATATGAACCCCTCTTTTTAATTCCCTTATTTGGGTTTCAATAGACTGTCCTCCATAAACAGCTAAGAATTTTAGTTGTTTTTTATATTTTGTAAATTTTTTCATTTCTTCTGAAACTTGCATTGCTAATTCTCTTGTAGGACATAGAATAATAGCTTGCACTTGATTGTCTTTTACCGTAATTTTTTCAATCATAGGTAAACTATAAGAAGCAGTTTTACCCGTTCCTGTTTTCGATTGACCAATGATATCTTTCCCCTCTAAAAGGACAGGAATAGATTGCTGCTGAATAGAAGTCGCCTCCTGATACCCATATTCTTGTAACGCTTTTTTCACTTCTTCTGACAAAGCAAATTCTTCAAATTTTATTTTTTTATCGTTCATATATACCCCTTTTTTAGTCGTTTTTTTGCATAAAAAATCCAGAAACAGATGATAAATTTGCTCCTGGATGAATTTCTATTTGGAAAAACAAATTTTATGTAATCTATTATATCATAGTTTTTTTAAAAACACAAGGCTAAACCTTTTTCTTGCTAAAAACCTTTTCTGCTATATAATACAAAGTAAGAAATAACGCTAAAGAAAGACAAGCAAGTCCTATTATAATAAAGGCTAAATTCCAAGTAAGAGCAGAAATAAAGAAAAACTGTCTCATCATCATACAACATACAAAAAAGCACATAAGCATAGTAATGAATAAAATCTTTCGTATGATATTAAATGGAATACAAATCTTATATAGTAATGTAAATTCTGTTAAGGCTGTTAATACGACACAAATACTTGAATATTGCTCAAAAGTAAGGTTAAATATCTTGCTTGCTATTACGACTAAAAAAATATTTAGTACAATAGTAATAGCAGCTGGAAAAGATTTTGCTATTACGTTATAAATAAATTTTCCTTTAACACGCTCATGATTTGGCTCTAATGCTAAAATAAAAGACGGAATTCCAATCGCAAACACACTGATTAAAGTAAGCTGAATTGGGATAAAAGGATAGCGTATATCAAGAAAAATAAACAAAATAGCAAGAATCGTAGAATACACTGTTTTTACTAAAAATAAAGAGGCAGACCTTTGCAAATTATTGATACTTCTTCTTCCTTCTTCTACTACTTTGGGCATAGATTGAAAGTCAGAATTTAGCAACACTAATTGTGAAACATTTCTTGCTGCATCGGTTCCACTAGCTATAGCAATACTACAATCCGCTTCTTTTAATGCTAAAACATCATTAACGCCATCCCCTGTCATAGCAACAGTATGTCCTTTTTCTTTTAAAGCTTGAATTAATAGTTGTTTTTGCATAGGAGATACTCTACCAAAGATGGTATATTGCTCTGCTACTTTTTTTAATTCTTCCTGTGTTAAATTAGAAACATCTAAATAGGAATCATATTGTTCCATTCCTACTCTCTTGGCAATAGCAGAAACAGTAATAGGATTATCTCCTGAAATTAGTTTTATATCTACCTCTTGTTTTTTAAAATATTTTAAAGTACGTTTCGCTTCTTTACGAATCGTATCTTGCAATTGTAGAAAAGCAATTACTTGATTTACTTTTGGTAACTGTTTTTCTTGAAAAGAATCGCAGCAGTGAACTAATACTAAAACACGGCTTTCCTTTGCCCAATTTTCGACTTCCTTTTGATACTTCTGATATTCTCCTTTTTCTAATACAAACTCAGGAGCTCCTATCACATAGGTTCCCTGTTTTTCAAATTCTATCCCAGACCATTTTTTAGCAGAAGAAAAAGCTATTTTTTGTTTTACTAGCCAACTTTCTTTCGGCTGATAAGTTCGTCTTATTGCCTCAATGGTTACATTTTCATCTTCTGAGGCTTTGGCTATATTTGCCAATATTTCTTCTACTTCTTGCTGTGTTCCTCTTTTTATGTAAAGATTACTTACTTCCATTTTTCCTTGTGTCAAAGTTCCTGTTTTATCCAAACAAAGAGTATCCACTCTTGCTAACATTTCAATACAATATAAATCTTGAACTAATACCTTCTTTCTTGCTAAACGTATGGTGCTTACTGCAAGAACAGTACTAGTTAATAATACTAAGCCTTCTGGTATCATTCCAATTAAAGCAGCTACCGTATTAACGACTGCTTGCTCAATACTATTTCCTACAATATCTAATTGGTGAAGTAACAAAAAAGTACCTACTGGAATGATAATAATAGAAACAGTTCGAATCACTTCTCTTACCGATGTCATAATTTCTGATTTTAACTTTTTAACATATTTTGCTCCTTTTGAAATTTGAGCTGCATAATTTTCTTCTCCAATATGTTCAATTTTAGCTATTGCTTTTCCACTTACTACATAACTTCCTGAACGTAAAAGGTCATGTTGTTTCTTACTAATCGCATCTGGCTCTCCGGTAATAAAGGATTCATTTACTTCTATTTCTCCTTGTTGTAACAAGCAATCTGCTACAATTTGGTCTCCTGTTTGCAAAATTACTAAATCATCTAAAACTAATTCATTGATTCCAAGTAACTCTTCTTCTCCCTCTCGTATTACTTTTACTTGTGCAGCAGAAAGAATCGCTAATTTGTCTACTGCTTTTTTAGAACGGATTTCTTGAACAATGCTAATTAGGGTATTACAAATAACGATACCTAAAAAAAGCATGTTTTTATATGAACCAACTAAAAATACAGCAATTGCTAATGCAATATTAATCAAATTAAAAAGAGTAAAAATATTTTCTAATAAAATAGATTTAATACTTTTACTGGGAAAAGAAGTATCATAATTGACAAGACCTTCTGTTTTCCTTTGCTCTATTTGACTATAGCTTAATCCTTTTAGTATGTTTGGATAAAATCGTTTTTTATCCGTTACTTGTTCTTCTTTTTTCTGTTTCATTTGTTCCCCTCATTTTTCTTTTTATGATTTAAGTATATCATGATACAAGAAGACAAACAATTAAGATTTTATGAAAAATATATTAAAAAACAATTAAAGTCGGGCAAACGGCATTTCTGCCATTGCCCGACTTTTAGAAACATTACACCCTTCTGTTACGCCCCCGCCTTCCTTCTGGTCGCGGAAGCTCTTTTACCTCCCGGTATAGCACTGGAAACCATTTCTTTCCACTTTGGTTAACTCTTGTCGAAATAGCCATTTCTGTTACGCCAAACCGTTTTCCAGCCGCTTGGTAGGTTTCTTCTGTCTCAATTAGCCATCTTAATGTCTGTTCTACTTGGTTCATCAATGTTTCCTCCTGTTTCCCAACTGGGTTATCTGTTTTATTATATCATATTTACATAATTTTCTCAAATTTTTAAACTATCTTTTTAGCTAATCATTCGATACTGTATATCTTCTTTTCGGTATTGTTCTGGTTTTAATCCCACTCTTGTTTTTATATATTGTGAAACAATACTAACAATTATCGTAAAGAAAATTCCCGCTACAACCATACTTACCTGAATACTACAATACTTTAAAATAGTAGAACCAATAAGAGCAATCATCATTCTTGCTACATTATTAATGACAATATTACTTGCATAAATACTTGGTAATATGGTACTATCTGCAAAGTTTGCCATATATCGTTTTTTAATAATTTGGAAAACCCCTTTAGCAGAAGCTCTCATACTGTAAGTCATTAAAATAATTACAATTTGCAAGATAAAAGGTATTTTGAAAATTACCACTATTCCTGCAAAAAATACCCCAATTGTACAACAAAAAGCAAGAATACTTAACGTTTTATTGCGAAAACGATTATGAAAAGCAGTTGCTTTTTTAGAAGTGATTCCTGTTAGAATCTGAAGACCTGCTAATAGGATACCAATTACACTAGCACTTATTTGCAACTCTTTTAATAAAGTAGTTTGATAGGTAGAAAACAAACATAAAAGCCCCCATATCATTCCTAACATTAATAATAATCCTTTTAGTCTGCTTGACTGAAAAATAAATTTAAAACCGATTTTAAGTTCATGAACTGTTTGTTTCATAGTAACTTGTTTTGTTTTCTTGGTATTTTTATCTATTTTTTCTAAATCGATAAAATTAGCAGAAAGAATGGTAGCAAATAGAATACAAAAAAGAGTAAGGCAAATAGGAATATAAGGATTAATGTCATATAAAAATCCTGAAACTAAAGTAGAGGTTGCTGCTATAAAACAATACCTAGCATATCCTTTTCCATCGATAGAAGAAAAAATATCTTCTTTGTTTTTTGCCTCTGGCATAGAATAATTTAGTAAATTTGATTCTGCTACTCCTTTTAAACCAAATCCAATAGCAGAAATAAATTGAGCAATAATGATATAGCCAAAATTTTGTGCTAACATAATACATAAAACAGAAATAAAATTAAGACTATTTCCTAATACTAAACTATTTCTTTTTCCTATTTTAGTAATCACTGCTGTTAAAGGAACTTGTATTGCAATACAAAAAAAGGCAAAAATGGAACTCGCTAAAACAATATCAGATGGAGCAATTTGTTTTACTTGTGTTAAGAATAAAACTTCTATTCCATAATAAAAAATGAAGTCTAACCCTATCATTTTATAAATAGGATATAACTTCATGTTATTCTTCTTTATTTTAGCTATCTTTTTTTCTTCCACTTTTTCTCTCCTGTATTTTGTTAAAATGATGGTATCATACTTGTTTGTTTTTGTCTAGAAGATTTTTCTAAAAGAATCGATAGCTTTTTTAGACTATCGATTCTTTTCTCTTTATATATTTTTGATATTTCTTTTTTGAAAAATATATATCGTAAACCCTAGCATTCCCACTAAATAAAGCAAATTCATTAGATTTGAAAAACCAAAAGAAGTATACGGAAACTGCGGAATCCCCCCAAATAGATAACTAGTCAAATCCCAGTTAGGAGTGATAAAAAATTTCATCCATTCTAATCCATATTCTGTTGCCATCATATTAATCATATCAGATGACATAAATCCTAAAAAGGCAATGACAATAGCAAGAGCAGAATTGTTAAATACTCCGCCTAACATAAAAGCAATTAACATGACTAAAATAAGCATTGGCAACTTAGCAAGTAAGGTAAGTGCTAAATACCCCAAAATCGGCAAAGTCTGTATCTTTCCTGTTGTAAAATTATATACTACTGCTGGCGTTTTTAGACTTTCTAATCCAAATAGAATACTAGTAGTGATAAATTGAACAACGAAAAGAGCAATAATGCAAATAAACATAGTAATTAAACAAGCTGTAAATTTTGCCAGTACGATTTTCCATCTTTGATACGGTCTTACTAACAAAAGTTTTACTGTTCCTTTGTTAAATTCATCACTGATAATAGCACCTGCTATCATAATAACAAGAATTAAAATATAAATACTATTTTGTTCGATAAAGTTTAAAAGTACCCCTCTTGTATCATCTGTTTTTCTTACATTTACTTCATTTTCAATCGAATATTCAATTAATTTCGCTCCCTCTAAGCTTTGTTGATAGTTTACTTTTGCTTGATGGTCATCTTGCTGATTTACATATTGTCTGACATCTTCTTGGTATCTTGGATAATTTAATAACATATTATTAAATTCACCTTTAGCATAACTAATATTTTTTTGTAATCTCCAATCTACTACTTGTTTTTCTACTTCTAGCCCTGCTATTTTTTCCTCTAATTCTCTTTGCTGAGCTTTATCTATAGTAGCTTGTTTTTGCTTTTTTACTTCTTCTAATTGACTAATTATTTCTTTTCTTTGTTCTGTTGCAAAATAGTGCCAGTCATCTTGTTCTAATTTCTGTATCAAAGCATCATACTGCTTCTTCGTTTCTTGGTATTTTGTTTCATCTTTTCCTGCTCCATATTGCAACATATTTAACTGCATTAATAGGTCACGCATTTCTTGTGAAAGAATAGTAGCCTGCCAAGAATCCTGTCCATATTTTTCTATTAATTTCATTTGGTCTAGTTCTGATTTTAGTTCAATATAAGTACTCGTATCGCTTGGATTGTCTGGACTTAGATTAGATAACATTTCTTCTAGATTAGAAATGTACCCCTGCCCATAAGAATTTGTATGGGAACTAAAACGATTCATACAACTAGTAAAGATAATTGCTATTACAATTAAAAGAAAGGCAATATACAAACTTTTTTTCTTAAAAATTTTTACCAATTCATTTTGTATTAATCTAATCAATTACATTCCCTCCTGTCTTTTTCAAAAAAGCCTCTTCTAGACTAATTTCTTTTTCACAAATACTATAAATCCTAATTTGGTCTGCTACTAATTGAGAAATAAAGTCTGGTACTTTTTCTTTTTCCAAATAAATTTCAAATTTTGTCTTATTTAAAATATGAATTGTCTCATTTTTACTGTTTTTCAAAAAGTCGGTTTGGTCTACCTCTACTGTATAAAGATTATTAGTAAGTGCCTTTTTTACTTTAGCAATACTATTTGTTTCAATTACCTTTCCATTTTTAATGATACATACTTTATTACAAAAGCTTTCTAGCTCTGCTAAATTATGACTTGAAATAAAAATTGCCATATTTTCTTCTTTTGCTAATTTTTTTAATAAGTCACGTAATTCTTTAATTCCTTCTGGGTCTAGTCCATTTGTAGGTTCATCCAAAATTAGTAAATTGGGTTTATGCAAAATTGCTTGTGCTAATCCTAATCTTTGCCTCATTCCTAAAGAGTATTTCGAAACTTTATCATGAATTCTATTTTCTAATCCTACTAATGAAGCTACTTCTTCTATTTGTTTCTTTCCTACTCCTGGATAAAGATGGGTAACTAAAGCTAAATTATCATAACCAGAAAGATACATGTATAAATCCGGATTTTCTACAATCGTTCCTACTTTTGAAATTGCTTTTGTAAAATCCTTTTTGATATCATACCCATTAATCTTAACCGTTCCACTTGTAATACTCTGAAGTCCTAAAATTAATTTAATGGTTGTTGTTTTTCCTGCTCCGTTTGGTCCTATAAACCCTAATATATCTCCTGCTTCTACCTTTACACTAACACCTTTTAGAATTTCTTTTTTTCCAAATTTTTTGTGTAAATTTTCACACTCCAAAATTAAATTTCCCATTTTTTCTCTCCTTTCTTGGTTTATTATACCTGGTAAATATTAAGAAAAAAGTATAAAGTTTATTAAGATTTCATTAATCTATAAAAAACAGGTAGTTCAGTTACTTGTAGAAGAAAAGCCACTACCAGAAAAGTATAAAGAAGGTTATCTTACTAGCAATTATAAACGGATTTAAGCAATGTCATATTCAACTCGATTGGCTTTTGATTTATAGGATTGAAAGTGACCAAATAACTTTAACAGTTTCAAGAACTGGTTCTCATTCAGATTTATTCTAATAAAAAGCATGGAAATAGAAATATTAATCTTCATTTCTCTTTCTATCTTCCCTTTTAAATTTAATGTCTCTATTTAGAAATCAATATTTATCAATTTTATTGCCTTATCTTTACTTTGTTCATGCAAAAAAACATCTATATGTATTGAAATTATTAGTCAATACATAAAAGATGTTTACTAATTTAAAAAAGCATTTATTCGGTATATTGATATTAGTCTAAAATTATGTAATCTCTATTACTCTAATATAGGCTAACTTTTAAGGTATACTTTATCTGCAATCATCGCGATAAATTTCGAACCGTTGGAGCTATAGAAATATACAATGTAATTGAAACATACAAAGAATATAGTCATTAATATGAAATACTGTTGTTTATACTCTGTTTATTCGTTTCTTTATTAGATTATTTATTGTCATACTACTAGGTTGTAACAGGAGT
Source organism: Candidatus Merdicola sp. (assembly GCA_048393175.1). Lineage (GTDB taxonomy): Bacteria > Bacillota > Clostridia > TANB77 > CAG-508 > Merdicola. Next base: position 1,130 of record DBFJJM010000021.1, on the reverse strand, counting down.
CTCAATATTAGAAAATAAAACTCTTCCAATTCTAATAAATTCAATATAGGATTTCCAAGTTTTATTTGCTAATTCATTTATTTGTTCAGCTATACTATCCCAATCACGATTTACTCTTACTTTTTCATCTTTATGTATTATTATCCATTTCTGTGTCACAGAATATTCTGTACCTAACATATATTCAGGAAATGTATTTAAACCTATATATTCTTTAAAATTAGAAATATCATCAAATAATTTGCTTCTTTGCGTTTCTAGCAATGTATTTAAAAATTCATTATTAGGGTCATAAGAATAATCTATTAGTTGAAAAATAGAATCAAATGTATTAATCTCAAATTTTGAACTTAAATCTTCTTTGCATAAAAAACGTTTCACATTTTGTGTGAATGCATTATTTATTCTTTCAAATAACTTTTTATCCTCTAGAAAAATATTTTTATCAATTTCATTATAAACGTTATTTCCATTAGCTACTTGTTCATACCAATTATCTCTATGCATACATAACTCTCGAGGAGTATATTGTGTTCCTCTTGGATGTTTTTTATCAATTTTCCCCATATCGCTATGGCAATTAAAACATAAGGGAATACAATTATCAAAGGTATTTTTTCCACCATCTGATTCATGAATAATATGATGTAATTCTATTTTTTGTCCACAGAATTTGTGACAAATTGCACAACATCTTCCACTTGCTACTAATACTTTATCTTTTATATTTTTGCTAAACCCCATTTTACTAATACCTTCTTTCTAAACTTTCTTGGAAAAAAGAACAAAACAATATTCAATATTGTCACAATTACTTTATTCTAGACTCTTTGCATTATCCTTAATATTGTAATAGGGTATATAAAAAGGAAAAACTTGCAACGATTTAAGCACTCTTGCTACTTATTATAACTAATTAAAAAGTACCTTATGCTAAAGAAATACAATAATAAATATACTTCTTTAGCTAGTAAACGATTTGAGGATTATTAATATAAAGGTACCCAAATGTGAACTATACCCCAATTAGTGGAGTTAGTAAAAAGAGGACTTATGAAAACAGGTAGAATATTTTCTATCTGTTTTTCTTATGGTATAATGTTTTTGGTGATAATATGGAAAGAAAATAT
>DBFJJM010000020.1:0-4242 GCA_048393175.1 Candidatus Merdicola sp. | reverse complement strand
TTGATTTTTATTTGCGGTTGGCGACCACGTTTATTATATCAAAAAGGAGGAATTTTTCTACGCATAGCTAAAAGCCTTTAGAACCCCCTGTAAAACAGGGGGTTTTCGTTACATAAGAAAAAAAAAGAGGTTTTTTTAAGAACCCTCTTTTTAACTATATTCTCTTTTTACTCTATTGGTAATTGAACTTAGTATCTCGTAATGAATCGTATCACACTCTTTTGCTACTTCTTCTATTTTTCTTATGTTATTATCCCAAAGATACACATCTGTTCCAACTTCTACTTTTTCTATTTCGGTTCCATCTACCATTATGCTATCCATACAAACCGAGCCAATAATGGGTGCTAATTGATTCTTTATTACTACTTGTCCTTTATTCGATAAGGCTCTTCTTACTCCATCTGCATATCCAATAGGAACCGTTAAAACAGTCGTCTTTCTAGTAGTTGTAAAAGATTTTTCATATCCAATATGAAATCCCTCTTCTATCTGCTTTATAAATGAAACTTTACTTTTTAAGATACAACATGGCTTTAAATCTAGTTTTCCTGCTAAGCTTTCATCTGGAACGTACCCATATAGCATAATTCCCGGTCTTACTAAATCATAATGAGCTTCTGGGAAATTTAAAATTCCAGCAGAATTACAGGCATGCACATATTTTAAATTTTTTACCTTTTGCTTTGCTATCGCTACTGCTTTTTCAAAAGAAGAAATTTGATGTTTCGTATATTCTCTATCTGTATCACTAGAAGAAAAATGAGTATAAATACCTTCTATTGTTATATTTTCATACTCCAATATGGCATCAATTACTTCCCCTGTTCGGCTTGGTCTAATCCCTGTTCTTCCCATTCCAGTACCAATTTCTAGATGGATTGTAACAGGTTTTTCATTTTCCCCTAATGCTCGTATAAATTCTAAGCTACTTATTCCGACGGTCAAATGATATTGTGTTATAGCTTGTATTTCTTCTAAGTAAGGTTGGTTTAAAACAAAAATTTCTCCGGTATAGCCTAATTTTCTTAAGTAGACTCCTTCATCTACAATCGCAACTGCTACTATTTGTATATTTAGCTCTTGCGTCATTTCTATCATTTTTTCGATTCCAATTCCATAAGCATTCGCCTTTAGTACCGGCATGATTTTAGTTTCTTTTTTCAATATTTTTTGAATCTCCAAAATATTATGTTTAATTGCTTGTGTATGAACCATTAACTTAGTGGGTCTTACTTGCCTTTCTTCCATCTTTCATCCTTTCTAGAAAATTAGTCATACCATTCTAATTCCCAGTCTACAATACGCACGGTATCGCCTTCTTTTACCCCTGCTTTTTTTAGTGCTTCATTTACTCCTAATTTTTCTAATCCTTTTTGGAAATAGTAAAAAGACTCCTTATCCTCTAGGTTTACTTTTGCCATTAGTCTTTGAACAGAAGGACCATCTACAATAAACACATCTGCTTGTTTTGTAATCTCAAATCCTTCCTTTTCTTCTTCTAAGGTATAGATTTTTCTTTCTTCCATTGGAACAAATTCTTCTTTTGGAAGTTCTTTTAATAGCTCAGAAATTCTTGCCATTAATTCTTTTACTCCCTTACCTGTCACAGCAGAAATAGCAAAAAACTCTTTTTCTTGTTCTTTGGCTAATTGCTTCAATTGCTGGTATAGCGTTTCATCTTGTATTGCATCCATTTTGGTTGCTACTAATAGCTGCTTTCTTTTGCTTAATTTCTCACTATATTTTTTTAGTTCTTCTTGAATTGCATAATAGTCTTTTACGGGGTCTCTTCCTTCTAATCCAGAAACATCTACAAAGTGAAGTAATAATCTGGTGCGTTCAATATGTCTTAAAAATTGAATACCAAGCCCTACTCCTTCACTTGCTCCCTCAATAATACCAGGAATATCAGCAATCACAAAACTATCTCCATATTCATTTTTCACTACTCCCAAATTTGGGTCAATCGTAGTAAATTGATAATCTGCAATTTTAGGTCTAGCAGAAGTAACAACAGATAAAAAGGTAGATTTTCCTGCATTAGGAAAACCAACCAAGCCAACATCTGCTAAAGATTTCAGTTCTAGTATTAATTCTATCTGCATACCTTTTTCCCCTTGCTGAGCAAAATGTGGGGCTTGTCTAGTAGAACTTGCAAAGTGAGAATTTCCTTTTCCTCCCTTTCCTCCCTGTAGGACTAGCTCTTTTTGGTCTGGCTTAGTTAAATCTGCTACTATTTTTCCTGTTTTGACATCTTTAATAATCGTACCCAATGGTACCATGATGAATAAATCTTCTCCACTTTTTCCATAGCGATTGGAAGCCTCTCCATTTTTTCCATTTTCAGCTTTAAAGTTTCGTTTGTAACGAAAATCAATCAAGGTATTGGCATCTTTATCTACTACAAAATAAATATCTCCACCTTTTCCGCCATCACCACCATCTGGCCCACCTGAAGCAACATATTTTTCTCTTCGAAAACTAATTGCTCCATTTCCACCATCACCGGATTTTACTGTAATTTTAGCATAATCTGTATACATTGTATCTCCTTTTCCTTTATTCTTTATTCTTGAAAATAATCTAATTTCATTGCTTGTTTTACTTTTCTCATCGTATGACTTGCGACTTTTCTTGCCTTTTTGGTTCCTTCTATTAAAATTTGGTCTACTAATTCAGGATGCTGTTCATAAAAGCTACGTTTTTGCCTTACTGGTTCTAGGAAATCAATAATATTTTTTGCTAATTGTTTTTTACAAGCAACACATCCTCTTTTTCCTGCCTTGCACTCTTCACATACTGTTTTGACTTCTTCTGGTGCAGTAAAAAGATTGTGATAATACGCTACCATACATACATTAGGATTGCCCAAATCATCTTTTTTAATTCTCTTTGGGTCTGTGACTGCTCCCATTACTTTTTTGGTGATTTCCTCTGGAGAATCTGACAAATAGATAGCATTTCCTAATGATTTTCCCATTTTATCATTGCCATCTAATCCTTTAATTCTTTTTTGATTAGACAAAACAGCTTCTGGCTCTACTAGTATTTCTCCATAAATACTATTGAATTTACGAACAATCTCTCTACACTGCTCAATTAAAGGTAATTGGTCTTCTCCTACTGGTACTAATTTCCCTTCAAATGCAGTAATGTCTGCTGCCTGACTTACTGGATAACCTAAAAAACCATAGGTAACACTTTCTCCAAAGATTTCTTTTTTCTGAGCAATTTCTGTTTTAACAGTAGGATTTCTTTGTAGTCTACTAATGGTTACTAAATTAGAATAAAATACAGTAAGCTCTGCTACTTCTGGTATCATAGATTGAATATAAATGGTTGTTTTGTTAGGGTCGATTCCTACCGATAAATAGTCGATGGCAACTTCTCTTACATTTTTTCTTACTTTTTCTGGGTTAGCAAAATTATCGGTAAGTGCCTGTACATCTGCAATTAAAATGTATGGTTCATAGTCTTCTTTTTCTTGCAACTCTAATCTTGTTTTTAAAGAACCAAAATAGTGACCAATATGTAACCTCCCAGTCGGTCTATCTCCTGTTAAAATACGCTTTTTTTTCAACTCTATCCCTCTTTTCATTTAAAGCCCCAACGCTTCGTGTTCTTTTTGAAGAGCAAGTAACGTCTGGTTTAGTACTTCTTCTAATTCTAGTCCAGCCATTTGAGCTCCTTTAGCAATTAACTCTCTATCTACTTTTGCTGCAAATCCTTTACTTTTCCATTTTTTCTTTAATGATTTTAGACTTACCTCTTCTAATGTTTTATTTGGCTGCATGAAAGCTGCTGCTGTAATTAATCCTGTTAATTCATCTACTGTATAAAGAATTTTTTCCATTTGATTTTCTGGTTTTATTTCATTTTGCACAATCCCATAGCCATGACTTTGAATAGAGTGAATATCTTCTTTTGATAACCCTTCTTTTTCTAAAATCTCTTTACATTTTATGCAATGCTGGCTTGGGTATTGCTCATAATCAATGTCATGTAATAATCCAATTACTTGCCATTTCTCCACATCTTGTTTGTAAATCTGTGCAAAATGTTTCATCGCAGCTTCTACTGCTAAACAATGTTTGATTAAACTTTCTCTTGTAACATATTGTTTTAAAATGCCAAAGGCTTGGTCTCGTTCCACTTTTTCTTCCTCCTATTGCCCACAATCAGCAATAATCTTGCTTTTCTTTTTTCTTGATTATACTATGTTTTTTTCTTTTTTACAAT
>DBFJJM010000019.1:0-12515 GCA_048393175.1 Candidatus Merdicola sp. | reverse complement strand
TTTTTGTTTTTTTGTTTCATCAATATGAAGAAGAGAAATTTTCTTACTATTACAAAGATAGACTAATTCTTTACACCTTTCTACAGCTTGTACTAAAGAAAGTGGTTCAAAGTTTCTTTCTTGCTGCTTTTCTTTTATCTCATCTTTAGGGCTTATTACTACAGGTGTAATGCGCATTTCATTTGGTTTTAATTTTAAAAGCTCTTTGGCAGTATTCAATTCATCAATTTTTGTACTTTCTGGTAATCCTACCAGAAATTGAAATCCTAACCAAAAACGATGCCAACGAATTTGTTTTGCTATCTTTTTTATTTGTCCAAAGGATTCTTCTATTCCTGCTTTTTTTAATAAATAATCATTCGAAGATGGAACTGTTATTTCTATTTTACTTACCCTTGCTTTTTTTAACCTTTTTAATTCTTGCTTACCCAATCCTTTCGTTGTTGTCGTAATCTTAATCTCATCAATCTTTCCCTCTTCTAGCAAAGCTCTTGCCTGCTCTAATAACTGCTCTTGTTTTTGTTCTGGTAAAGTAGTAAACGCTCCACCTTGAAAAAGAAGTTGCTTAATAACTTCCTTTCCTTTTAATTGTTTTAAATAGGTCTCGACTGTTTTTACGATTTCTTCTTTTGCTACTTCATTGGAAACTTGTTTTTCTATTTCTGCTTTCTCTTTTGTATTTATAATGGAGATGGGAATAATATAGTGTTTTTTCATAATAACTCCTCTCTTTCATCTACATTGTTTCTAAAGCATTTTTCGCTGCTTCCATTTCGGCCAACTTTTTAGAAGTTCCTACCCCTGTTGCTAATTTTGTTCCGTTATAGCAAACTTCTGCTGTAAATATTTTCTGATGGTCTGGACCAGATTCTGCTATAATATGATACGCAATACAAACATTACCATTTTTTTGGAGTAATTCTTGTAATACTGTTTTATGGTCCTTTTCCCCTACATGTTTACTTGCCTCATTCATTTCCTCTTTTAGATTTTTTACAATAAACTGCTCGGCTACCTCTAATCCTCCATCAATATACATAGCAGCAATGATAGCTTCTACACTATCTGCTAAAATAGCTTGTTTTACTTTTGTATTTCCTACTCTTTCACTTTTTCCTAAATACAAGAAATCACTAAAATTATGCCTAATTGCAATTTTATACAAACTTTTTTCACACACAACACTTGCTCTAACTTTAGTCATTTCTCCTTCATTTAAGTTTTTGTAATTTTCATATAAATATTTGCTAGAAAGAAATTCTAAAATGCTATCCCCTAAAAATTCTAACTTCTCATTACTACTTACATTTTTTTCATAAGCATAAGATGTATGAGTAAGAGCATTTTGTAATAACTCTTTATTGTTAAAACAGTACCCTATCTCTTTTTCAAATAATTCTAATTTCATCTTTTCACCTCGCAATCTTGTTCTATTATACTAGAAAAGACAAAAAAAAGAAAGGTCTTTTTGAAGCCTTTCCCTTTTTCCTATACATTTTCTTTTATATAGTCAACAACATCACTTACTGTCACAATTTTTTCTGCATCGCTGTCAGGAATTTCCATATCAAATTCTTCTTCTAGAGCCATAATTAACTCTACGATGTCTAAAGAATCTGCTCCTAAGTCATCTATAAAGGAAGCCTCCATAGTTACTGCATTTTCTGCAACACCTAATTGCTCTACTATAATCCCTTTTACTTTTTCAAAAATTTCTTCTGAACTCATTTGCCTGTGTACACCTCCTCTCAGATTTTACCATCTGTTTATCACAACAATAATATATGTTGTAAGAAAAGTCAAGCAAAATATCTGAAATTTGTGAATTATTTTTCAAATTCTCGAATCATATTTTCTACTGCTTTATTTTTCACAAATTTCTCTGCTTGCTTAATGGTAAATTCAAATAAATCAGCATCACTACTTCCATGTGCTTTTACTATTGGTTTTTTCACTCCTAAGAAAAGTGCTCCCCCATATTCTTTGTAATCTACCATTTTAGCAAATCGATTAATGGCTGGTAAGGTAGGAACAGCAGCAATTTTAGAAACAACATTTTTCTTTAAGCTTTCACTTAAAGCTTGTTTGACTAACTTTCCAAGTCCTTCTACTGCTTTTAAGAAAACATTTCCGGTAAAACCATCTGTAATAACCGCATCTACCTTTCCCGAAAAAGCATCTCTTCCTTCTATATTACCAATAAAATGAATCCCCAATTCTTCTGCTCTTTCTTTTAGTAACTGATAAGATTCTTTCGTCAGTTCATTTCCTTTGGTTTCTTCTGTTCCGATATTTAATAATCCAATTGCAGGTTTTTCAATCCCAAACGTATTTTTTAAATAAATTGTTGCCATTTGTGCAAATTGTAATAAATTAATTGGTTTACAGTTAGTATTAGAACCGCAATCCATTAACAATAATTGGCTATGGTAAGCAGGTAAAATTCCAGCTAAAGCAGGACGGTCAATTCCTTTAATTCTTCCTACTAATAACGTAGCACCTGTTAATAGAGCTCCTGAATTTCCTGCAGAAATAAAGACATCACCCTTTCCCTGTTTTAACAGGTTAAATCCTACTACCATAGAAGAGTCTTTTTTATGTTTTATCGCTACTGTTGGTATGTCTTCCATTTCAATTGTTTCTGTGGTTGGATAAATTTTTAGTCTTGGTGAAATTTCTGAAATAGTATCTTTTCCATAAAATTCTTTCACCTTTTTTTGAATTATCTCTTCTGTCCCAATTAACAAAATTTCTGCTTCAATTTGGTTAATTGCTCTTACTGCCCCTTTAATCGTTGCATCTGGAGCATTATCTCCCCCCATTGCATCAAGTAGTATAATCATTTAGTTAGCCTCCATTTATTCATATATATTGATAACATTGCCATTTTATTATTTCTTTTTGAAAAAAGCAATACCTTTTGACCAAATAGTCTGGTTGTCTTTCTTTTACTGCACAAAAAAAGAATGTAACTTTTTGTTACATCCTTTTTTACATTTATGATTACTCAATAATATCAGCTACAACTCCTGAACCTACTGTTCTACCACCTTCACGGATAGCAAATCTTAGTCCTTTTTCAATAGCGATTGGAGTAATTAATTCGATAGTCATATCAATATTATCACCTGGCATAACCATTTCTGTTCCTGCTGGTAAATCAATTACACCAGTAACGTCTGTTGTTCTGAAATAGAATTGTGGCCTATATCCATTAAAGAATGGTGTATGTCTTCCACCTTCTTCTTTTGTTAGTACATAAACTTGTGATGTAAATTTAGTATGTGGATGAATTGTTCCTGGTTTTGCAAGAACTTGACCTCTTTCAATTTCTGTTCTTTGGATTCCCCTTAAAAGAACACCAATGTTATCTCCAGCTTCTGCTTGGTCTAGTAGTTTTCTGAACATTTCTACGCCAGTTACTACTACTTTTCTGCTTTCTGTTGCTAATCCTACCATTTCAACCTCATCAGAAACTTTTACCACTCCTCTTTCTACTCTACCTGTAGCAACAGTTCCTCTACCTGTGATAGAGAATACGTCTTCTACTGGCATTAAGAATGGTTGATCAATTGGTCTTTCTGGTGTTGGAATATAGCTATCAACAGCATCTAATAATTCTTTAATTGGTTGATATACTGCATCATTAGGGTCCTTAGAAGTACTTTCAAGAACTTTTAAAGAAGAACCTTTTATAATTGGAATTTCATCTCCTGGGAAATCATAGCTTGAAAGTAAATCTCTTACTTCCATTTCTACTAATTCTAATAATTCTGGGTCATCTACCATATCACATTTATTTAAGTAAACAACAATGTATTTAACACCTACTTGTCTTGCTAACAAAATGTGTTCTCTTGTTTGTGGCATAGGGCCATCTGCTGCAGAAACTACTAAAATAGCACCATCCATTTGAGCTGCACCAGTAATCATGTTCTTTACATAGTCAGCGTGTCCTGGACAGTCTACGTGTGCATAATGTCTATTTGCTGTTTCATATTCAACGTGTGCAGTATTAATTGTAATTCCTCTTTCTCTTTCTTCTGGAGCACCGTCAATTTTATCATATGCTTCAAATTGTGCCTGTCCTAATAAGCTTAAATATTTTGTAATAGCTGCAGTTGTTGTTGTTTTACCATGGTCAACGTGTCCGATTGTACCAATGTTAACGTGTGGCTTTGTTCTTTCAAATTTTGCTTTAGCCATTTTTAAATTCCTCCTTTTAATTTGAGATTTTCTCTCTATTTCTTAAAAATTTAATAACATAACTTATAGCAACTGTATTTTATCTTATTTTACTAAAAAAAGCAAGTTTTTCTCTTTAATTATTCTCCCTTTTTGGTACGGGAAGAAACAATTTGGTCTAATACAGATTTTGGAACTTCTTCATAATGAGAAGGCTCCATACTATAGGTTCCTCTTCCTTGTGTTTTGGAACGTAAGTCAGTAGCATAACCGAACATTTCGGATAATGGAATAAATCCACGAATAACTTGGTTTCCTGACCTCGCTTCCATTCCTTCCATTCTACCACGACGAGAGTTAATATCACCAATAACATCTCCCATGTACTCTTCTGGAACAGTTACTTCTACTCTCATAATTGGCTCTAATAAAACAGCTTGTGCTTGACGACATCCTTCTTTAAATGCCATGGAACCTGCTACCTTAAATGCCATTTCAGAAGAGTCTACCTCATGGTAAGAACCATCTACTAAAGTTGCTTTAAAATCAATTACAGGATATCCTGCTAAAATTCCGCTATCTGATGCTTCTCGAATTCCTTCTTCTACTGGTTTTACGTATTCTCTTGGAACAACACCACCAACGATTTTACTCTCAAACTCAATTCCAGAACCTGGTTTTAATGGCTCTAGTTCAATCCAAACATGACCATATTGTCCACGTCCACCAGATTGACGAATAAATTTTCCTTCTACTTTTACTTTATTTCGAATAGTTTCTTTGTAAGCAACTTGTGGTTTACCTACATTACATTCTACTTTAAATTCTCTTTTTAGACGGTCTACAATAATGTCTAAATGAAGCTCACCCATACCAGCAATTACGGTTTGACCAGTTTCTTGATTGGTATATGTTTTAAAGGTTGGGTCTTCTTCTGCTAATTTAGCTAGTGCAATTCCCATTTTCTCACTTGCTACTTTGTCCTTTGGTTCAATAGCAATATCAATAACTGGTTCTGGGAATTCCATTGATTCTAGAATAATTGGATGAGTAGGGTCACATAATGTATCTCCTGTTGTAACATCTTTTAAACCTACTGCTGCTACAATATCACCTGTATAGATTTTATCCAAATCTTGTCTGTGATTTGCATGCATTAATAGCACTCTACCAATTCTTTCTTTTTTATCCTTGTTACTGTTAAGTACTGTAGAACCAGATTCTAGCTGTCCTGAATATACTCTTGTAAAACATAGTTTTCCAACAAATGGGTCTGTTGCAATTTTAAATGCTAATGCAGCAAAAGGTTCTGTATCAGAAGCTTTTCTTTCTGCTTCTTGCCCATCTAGTGTCATTCCCTTTACTGGTGGAATATCAATTGGAGATGGCATGTAATCTACAATGGCATCTAACAATTCTTGAACACCTTTGTTTTTATAGGACGAACCACAGCAAACTGGTACGATACTATTATTAATCGTCCCTTTTCTAAGACCTGTTTTAATTTCTTCTACTGTTAATTCTTCTCCATCTAGGTATTTCATCATTAATTCATCATCTTGTTCTGCTGCTGCTTCAATCATGTTAGCTCTATATTCTTCTGCCTTTTGTTTCAAATCTTCTGGAACATCACATTCCTCAATTTCTTTTCCAAGGTCATCTTTATGAATAAAAGCTCTCATTTTGATTAAATCAACAATTCCTTTAAATTCATTTTCTGCTCCAATTGGTAATTGTACTGGAATGGCATTTGCATTTAAACGGTCCTTCATTTGTGCTACACAATTATAAAAGTCCGCTCCTGTAATATCCATTTTATTAACATATGCCATTCTTGGAACATGATATTTATCGGCCTGTCTCCAAACTGTTTCAGATTGTGGCTGTACTCCACCTTTTGCACAAAATACGGTAACAGAACCATCTAGTACACGAAGGGATCTTTCTACTTCTACAGTAAAATCCACGTGTCCCGGTGTGTCAATGATATTAATTCGATGATTTAACCAATGACATGTTGTTGCTGCAGAAGTAATGGTGATTCCTCTTTCTTGTTCTTGTGCCATCCAGTCCATAGTAGCAGCACCTTCATGAGTTTCACCAATTTTATGCACTCTTCCTGTATAGAATAAGATTCTTTCTGTCGTTGTTGTCTTTCCTGCATCGATATGAGCCATAATTCCTATATTTCTTGTTTTCTCTAAAGGAAACTCTCTTCCTGCCAACGTTTTTTCCTCCCCTCTTTATTTTACCATTTGTAATGTGCAAAAGCTCTATTTGCCTCTGCCATTCTATGTGTATCTTCTTTCTTTTTATAGGCTCCACCATTTTGATTAATGGCATCGATTATTTCTCCTGCTAGTTTTTCTGCCATTGTTTTTTCATGTCTATTTCTAGCATAAGAAACAAGCCATCTTAACCCTAATGTTTGTCTTCTTTCTGGTCTAATCTCTAATGGAACTTGGTAAGTTGCTCCACCTACTCTTCTTGCTTTTACTTCAAGAACAGGCATTACATTATTTAGTGCTGTTTCAAACACTTCTAGTGGGTCTTTTTGTTCTTTTTCTTTTATGATGTCAAATGCATCATAAACAATTCTTTGTGCTAATGATTTTTTACCGTCCAACATAACATTGTTTACTAATTTCGTCACAATTTTACTATTATAGATAGGATCTGGTAAAACATCTCTTTTCGCAATATAACCTTTTCTTGGCACTATTCTTCCCTCCTTTTATATTTTTGATACTAAAAAGTACCAAAGGTACTCTGAAAAGTTTTTTTACTTTTCCGTCTAGTGCTTATAATATATATTACAATTTAAGTACCTTAAATTAGTAATGATTATGAGCACTACTTTTCCTATGGTTTATTTTTTTGGCTTTTTAGCCCCATATTTTGACCTAGCTTGCATTCTATCTTTTACACCAGCTGTGTCAAGAGTTCCTCTTATAATATGGTATCTTACACCTGGAAGGTCTTTTACTCTTCCTCCTCGAATTAAAACAACACTATGTTCTTGTAGATTGTGTCCAATACCTGGAATATAAGAAGTCACTTCGTAGCCATTAGAAAGTCTTACTCTGGCAACCTTTCTTAAAGCAGAGTTTGGTTTCTTAGGGGTAATTGTTTTTACCACTGTACAAACACCTCTTTTTTGTGGAGACCTGCTATTGGTTGTTCTTTTTTTCTTTGAGTTATATCCATGTTGAAGTGCTGGAGCCGTAGACTTTGCAGTACTACTTTTTCTTCCTTTTCTTACTAATTGATTAATTGTAGGCACTTAAATTTCACCTCCTAAAAAAATATACCGCTACGGAAATGTCGTTTTCATTTCACAATAGCGGTATTTATTTTATCATTTTTTGGTAATTCTGTCAATCATTTTAGTCAATTTTAGTCATCTTCTCTATCCTCGTCCTGACTAGTTTCTGGGTAATCTGTTTTCTTTACCCCTTTATAGGCTTGTTTAGTTACCTCACTAATAATATCTTTGTCTGTTTTTGAGCTTGATACAGCTCCTTTTATAGCACTTTTTTTCAAATCACTTATAAACGCAGTATCTCTTCTGCTTTTTCTACTGGTTACTTGTTCAGCTTTTTTTCTAACATGATATTCTAAGTAATCATCTACTACTCTATCATAAAAATCCTTGCTTCTTTTCTTTCCTATGGTAGCTGTTCTAGATGCAAGCGTTAACCCTAAACCTTCTGTTTTTTCCATTAACCAACGAATTGGTCTTATGGCTGTTCTTCCGTTTTCATCTGGTTCTATTAATTTCTTTTCTTTTTTTCCTGCTTGTCTTCTTTCTTCATTTATTTCTTCAATCTTCCTGTTTTTCGCCTCTATTTTATCCAATCTTTTCTTTTTACGAGCATACTCTCTATCGTCTTTATCATACTGTGCTCTTAAGCCCCAATTTTCCCAAGCATTTCTTCCACTAGCAATCATTTCAGTCGCATCATTCATAGCTAGAGTTGCTATTTCATCATTTTCAATGGCTTTGCCTGCATCGTAATTTTCATATAAGTCATTAATTTCTTTTTCTGCTTCTATTTGAACTATTGTTTCATCAATTTCTTGATTTTCTGCTTGAAGAGTTTGAATTCTTTCTCTTTTCTTAGACCAATCCTGCATCATAGAACTATATGCTTTATTAAGACCTTCTGCATTCGCAATGGCTTCAATTCCATATTTTCCTCTTAAGCCGTCATCGATTCTTTTATCTTCTTTTAATCTTATGAAAATATCTTGTTTTTGAGTGTCAAATTGTGCTAACGTTGCATCCTTAAAAGTTCCTAAAAGATTCATGTTATCTTCCCAACCACTTAAAGAAGAAATATCTATACCATTATTTTCCAAATGAGAAAGTAAGCTTGCTATATTATTCTTTCTTGCCGCAACTGCTGATGCATCAATTGTTAGATCTAATCTGTCTATAATCTCTTTTTCACGCATAATACGTTCTATTGTTTTTTCATTTTCCGTAATTTGACTTAATTCTTCTTTGTATTCTTCAAGAATAGCACTATTTTCTACTAATGTTTCAGATGATTTTTGAGCACTTTGTATTCTTGCTTCATTAAGTGCTTTTTGCTCTTCCTTTGTTTTTCTTAACTCTTCTTCTGAAAATCCATTTTCCATTAATTGTGCTACTACTTTGTCTGCTTTATCTAATGGTTGTTTAGCTTTATTCAAGCCTGTCCTCATTTTTTTTGCAGTTTCTATTTCAGAAGAACTAATCGAATCACTTTCTCTAAGTTCTTTCGTAATGTCATCGACCATCTTATCTAATATTGTTTTTACAGTTTTATATTCTTCTCCCTTTATTTTTTTGATTTCTTCTTCTAATTTTGGAAGAATTTGATTAAATTCTCTTTCTTGTTTTAAAGAAATAAGTTGGTCTAACTTCATTAAAATTGTTTTCAATTTTTTATTCACTTCTGGAACATTTTCTCTTTCTGGCATAATCGTTACTAGTAATTTTTATTACTAGTAATTCACCTCCCTTTATTTTAGTTTATTCTTCTAACATTTTTAATCTTGCTTTTATTTTTTCTACTAACTCAAGATATTCTAATAACTCCTCATTGGAAGCACTTTTAATTGCTTCATCATCCATTTGCTCATTTATCTGTTGTAATTCTCGTAATAATTTTTCTTTTTCCTCTTGTATATTCATAGATTTCTCCTTTCATATCAGACTTCTATCTTTTACATTTTAGCATACTTCTTGGAAAAGTGCAATAGTTTTTATGTAAATCTTTGTCAGAAATAGTAAAAAAAAGAAGATAAATTGCTTCTTCTTATTTATCTTCTTTGCTTCTTTCTATTTTAATTAAAGCCCTTTTCGCTAGCTTTTCATATCTTTCTTTTTTGTCTCGTATGTTTTCTACTAAAGGAGGTAAAATGCCAAAATTCGCATTCATTGGCTGAAAGTTTTCTTTTGGAGTAGAAATATAAGTTGCTAAGATTCCTATCATTGTTTCTTTTGGAAAAATAAGCCTATCTTGCTGTTGAATTTGTCTTACAGCATTGATTCCTGCTACCATACCAGAAGAAATGGATTCGACATATCCTTCTACTCCTGTTATTTGTCCTGCAAAATATAAATTAGAATTTTCTTTCATTTGATAAGTAGAATCTAATAGTTTTGGTGAATCAATATAGGTATTTCGGTGCATAACCCCATATTTTATAATATCTACCTCTTGCAATCCTGGAATCAATCGAAGTACTTTCTTTTGTTCTGCAAACTTTAGATTTGTCTGAAAACCCACAACATTAAATAATGCTCCCTCGTTATTTTCCTGTCTTAATTGAACAACAGCATATGGTCTTTTTCCCGTTCTTGGGTCCGTAAACCCAACTGGCTTTAATGGTCCAAAACGCAACGTGTCTTTTCCCCTTTTTGCCATTACTTCAATGGGCATACAACCTTCAAAAATCTCTCTTTTTTCAAACTCGTGTAAGGTTACTACCTCAGCTAAGACCAATGCATTATAAAAAGCATTATATTCTTCTTCCTTCATAGGAAGATTTAAATAATTACTCTCTCCTTTTCCATAACGGTCTGCCCAAAAAGCTACCGAAAAATCAATGCTTTCTTTTGTAACAATTGGTGCTGCCGCATCGTAAAAAAATAGACCTTTCTGTCCTGTTATTTGCTTTATTTGCTCTGTTAGGCAAGAAGAAGTAAGAGGTCCTGTTGCTACAATCGTAATCGCCTCTTTTAGTAATTGTTCTAATGTGATTTCCTTTCCTACTTCTTCTGAAATAATTTCTATGTTCGGATGATTTTTTATTTGCTTTGTTACTTCTGTTGCAAACTTTTCTCGGTCTACTGCTAAAGCCTGACCTGCCGGTACTTTATTTTCGTCTGCCAAACGAATTAATAAAGAATCGAGTAGTCTTAATTCTTCTTTTAATAAGCCACAAGCATTTGTAATCAAATTAGATTTTAATGAATTACTACACACAATTTCTGCAAAGTTCGGATTAGAGTGTGCCATCGTATATTGATTTGGTTTCATTTCATATAATTTGACGAAAATTCCGCATTTAGCTATTTGGTAAGCAGCCTCACAGCCAGCAAGTCCTGCTCCTACTACATTTACATATGGTTTCATATTCTTCCTCACTCAAATAATTCTAATATTTCTTCTTTACTTAATTTACTAATAAAGGTGGCTTCTGTACTAAGCATCATATCTGCTAATCTTGCTTTTCTTTCTTGCAATTCATATATCTTTTCTTCAATGGAATTTTTTGTAATTAATTTATAGACTTGTACATTATTTTTTTGTCCAATTCTATAGGCTCTATCGGTTGCTTGGTTTTCTGCTGACAAATTCCACCATGGGTCATAATGAATGACCATATCTGCACCAATTAAATTTAGTCCTGTTCCTCCTGCCTTTAGTGAAACCAAAAATACTTTCACCTGTGAATTTTTATTAAAATCTTCCACTAAATCCAAACGTTCTTCCACTTTGGTTTGCCCAGTTAATTTATAATAAGAAATATCTTCTTTCTTTAGTTTTTCTTCTAGTTTTTCAAACATAGAAGTATAACTAGAAAAAATCAAAATTTTATGTCCTCCTTGTGTAGCATCTTTAACTAATTCCATACATTGTAACAGTTTTCCACTTTCTCCTTCGTAATTATCTAAAAATAAAGAAGGATGACAACAAATTTGTCTTAGTCTTGTAAGTAAAGCTAATATTTTAATATGTGACTTTTCTATCCCATAACCTTGTATTTCTTCTGTTACTTCTTGTTTTGCTTTGGCTAAGTAAGATAAGTAAATGTTTTTTTGCTCTTCTTCCATTTCATTATTTAAAATAGAAATACTTTTTTCTGGTAATTCCTGCAAAACATCTTTTTTTATTCTTCGCAAAATAAATGGTTCAATTAACATTTTTAATTGTTTTAAAGCTTTCTCATTTTCTTCTTTAACAATTGGTTCTTCATACATTGCTCTAAATTTACGATAAGAAAAAAGATAACCCGGCATGATATAATCAAAAATAGACCATAGTTCTGCTAAAGAATTTTCAATTGGCGTTCCTGTTAGGGCAAAACGAATATCAGAAGAAATTTCTTTCATTGTTTTTGCATTTTGTGTACTACTATTTTTAATATATTGTGCTTCATCTGCTACGACATAATGAAATGATATTTTCTCTTGTTTATATTTTTCGCTATCACGTTTTAATAAGTCATAAGAAGTAATGACTAAATCATAATCTGGTATCTGTCTTATTTTTCTAATTCTTTCTCCGTTTGTACCGGAAATAACTAAAGTTTTAAGAGTAGGAGTAAATCGTTTTGCTTCCTTTTCCCAATTTAAGCTTAAAGAACTAGGAGAGATTACAATACAAGGCTTCCTGTTTTCTTTTTTTGTATTCTCCACATAGGATAAAATAACAGCCAATATTTGAATTGTTTTTCCTAATCCCATATCATCTGCTAAAATTCCTCCTAAGCCATATTCTTCTAAGTTTTTAAGCCATTGATACCCAACTTTTTGATAATAACGTAGCGTTGCTCTTAAATTAGAAGGCAAAATCACTTGTTTGTCTGAATGAGAATAATCTAAGTCGTATGTTGCCTTTTGGTATGTCTGTGTTTTTTCAATAGGAACATAATTTAATTTTTTTAGTAATTTTTCTAAATATAGCGTTCGATAAATCGGTACTCGAATCGCTCCATTGTCTAGCTTTGAAAAATCCACCTCCATCCCTTCTTGCATAGAATGCAAGAATTCCATTTCAGGATTTTCTTCCAAATCTAAAAATGTTCCATCTTTTAAACGATGATATTTTTTA
>DBFJJM010000018.1:0-2728 GCA_048393175.1 Candidatus Merdicola sp. | reverse complement strand
GAGACACTTAGGCTGGAAAGTCTTTTATTAATAAATTTTATAATTATTAATGATGAAATTCTCGTTATTATTCTGTGTTTATTTAGAAAAAATAAAAATAAATTATATTCACTTTTTAGAACAATTAAATGAGAGAAATCAATCTACTTTTAAAAATTTTTACTTCATTATAGATAGTGAAAATAAAAGGGAAAAATCAGAACGTAGTGTTTTTCAGGAATTACAAGAAAAATTTTTAAAAATAAAAGAAGGACTTTCGAGATGTGGAAATGTCATACAAGAATGCTCTGAGGAAGAAACAATTCAAATTATACGTTCCTTTTTTATATGATGTGAAAGGAGATTAAAAATGATACCTTTTTTCAAAAAAGAAAAAAAAGAACCAACCAATATTTTTCAGCAAGGTTATATCGAATTAAAAGATAAAATAAGTCCAAACTATATTGATATAACAAATCCCAGATATTTAAACTTAGAAGAAAAGTACTATAGTGGACTATTTGTTGTAGATTATGCAAGAGAACAAACAAGCCTGTTATTAGAAAAATTAATCGATACAGACATGAATATGAATTTGTCCATTTTTTATGAAAAACAAGACCGTTATAAAATTATTCGAGACTTGACGTATCATATAGGAAATACAGGAGTTGATTTAAAAGATAATTCTCAAAATAGACAGGATATTGATATTGCTGCTTTTACCTATAATGATGCAAAATACATTCGAAAGGAAATGCAAATAAATAATGAAGAAATGTACTTTTTATATCTTTATTGTATAATTTTCTCAAAGGAAAGAAAGCAAATAGAATTATTATTAAATAAAATAGAAAATTTAATTCAAAGTAGTGGAATGCAAGTTAGAAGAGCTTACTTTAGGCAAGAGCAATTATTTTTATCATGTTTACCTTTTTTAATAAATCATGCAGATATAAAACAAGCAAGTAAAAGAAATGTTTTAACAAGTGGTTTAATGGCAACGTATCCTTTCTTATCATCCTCTTTATATGATGAAACAGGAGTTTTTTATGGAATAAATCATTACAATCATTCTTTAGTTTTTATTGATCGCTATAATATGGAAAAATATAAAAATGCAAATATGTGTGTATTTGGAACAAGCGGAGCAGGAAAATCTTTTTTTATAAAATTAATCATTTTTCGTTATTTTTTAATAGGAATACAACAATATGTGATTGACCCGGAAAGAGAATATAATATACTTTGTAAAAACTTAGGAGGAACAGTTTTAAAAATAGGGCCAGGCTCAGATACCTATATCAATATTTTTGATATTCGAAAAGAGAGTTTAGAAGAACAAGACAAAGGGTATTTAGCAACTAAAATTATAAAATTAATTGGTTTTTTCAAATTAATATTTGGAGAAATGGATGAAGAAGAAAAAGCTCTTTTAGAAGAAAAAATCATTCAGGTATATAAACAGAAAGGAATTTCATTCGAAGATGATTCTTTATATAAAAAAGAGAGTAAAACAAAAAAAAGAATTTTTAAAGATACAAAGGATATGCCTAAATTAGATGAGTTATATTCTTTATTAGGAAAAGATTTAAGAACAAAAAAATTTTATATTAAATTAATTCCTTTTATAAAAGGGTCTTTAAAATTTTTTAATGAATATACCAATGTAGCTTTAAATAAAAAACTAATTGTTGCAGATGTCTATGAATTAGGAGAAGAAAATTTAAAATATGGTATGTACATTTTTACTGATTTATTTTGGGATAAGATAAAGAAAAATAGAAATGAGAAAAAAGCAATTTATTTAGATGAAATTTGGAGATTAATTGGAGTTACTTCGAATAAAGAAGTTGCAAGTTTTATTTACAAAATTTTTAAGACGATTCGAAAATATGGCGGAAGTGGTATTGCAATTACACAAGATGTTTATGATTTATTTAGTTTAAAAGAAGGGGTTTATGGGGAAAGTATTTTAAATAATTCTAGCTTAAAAGCATTTTTTTCTTTGGAAGAACAAAATATAAAACTTTTAGAGGATAAAATTCATTTATCTGAACAAGAGAAAATAGAAATAAAAATGTTGAAAAGAGGAGAATGTTTATTATTTGTTGAAAGAGAACATGTTTTTTTAACAATAGAAAGCTCAAAAGAAGAAAAACAATTAATAGTAGGGGAGGAAAGAGATGAATCTAATCATAGCAGTACAAACCCCAAAAATATATGAAGAATTAAAAAATGACAGAAGAGTAAATATTCTTTTTCAAAATATTCAATATAAAGAAGCTCTTTTAGAAATATTAGATAGAATAAAAAAATTAGATGCAATTATTATAGAAGAAGAGTTACCAGGAAAGGTTTCAACAGAAGAAATAATTAAAAAGATAAAAGAAAAAAATAATCAAATAAAAATAATTTTAATTAATAATCATTTATTTTATAAGAAAACAGAAGAAAGAAAAAAGAATATTATAAGGATAAAAGAAAATAAAAAAGGAAAAATACTTTCTATTTTATTTAATGAAAAGAAATCAGAAATAAAAACAAATAAAAAACAGAATAATAACAAAAAAATAGTGGCTATCTTTAAAACAAATAAATTAGGAATTATTTTATTAGAAATCTTATTTTATATTTTTTCAAAGAAAGATAGTATAGCAATTGTTAATTATAACATGAAATATTTTCATCCTTACATTCATTATTTTGATTTTTGTGAGTTTCAAAAAAGAAGAAAAGAAATTGAAGA
>DBFJJM010000017.1:0-5225 GCA_048393175.1 Candidatus Merdicola sp. | reverse complement strand
GTATAAATTCTTCTAGGAGGAAAAAATGAAGTTAGAACAAAATGATAAATCTTTTCTTTTTTCACATACCGACATTCCAGATATTTTTTTTACAGAATATCTTTCACAAGCAAGTGGAGATTTTTTAAAAGTTTATCTATATCTTTTATTTTTGTCTAAATACAATAAAGAAATAAAATTAAACGATTTATCTAAAAAATTAGGATTATCTCTAAAAGTTATTCAAGAAGCTCTTAAGTTTTGGGAAGAGCAAGAAGTTCTTACAAAAAAGAATTCTGGATATATCGTAAATGACTTACAAGAAAAAGAATTACACTTACTATATTCACCAAAATTAACCTCTTCTCCAGAAGATGCTTGTAAACAATTAAAAAATCAATACCGAGCTAAGGCAATCGAAGAAATTAATAATTCTTGTTTTCAAGGTATGATGTCTCCTTCTTGGTATAATGATATAGATTTATGGTTTAACAAATATGGCTTTGATGAACAAGTAATGATAGCCTTATTTAAATATTGTTTAGAACGTTCTGCCTTACATCGTAATTATATTCAAACTGTAGCAGAAAGTTGGTCTAGAAATAATATCAAGACCTTTACCGATTTAGATGTTTATTATGAAAAACAAGAAAAACTGAATTTAATTAAAAAGGCTATTTCTAAAAAATTAGGACTTTCTAGACCTCTTACACAATATGAAAACGCCTATATTGAAAAATGGGTAGTAGACTTTAGCTTTTCTCTTGAAATGATAGAATTCGCTTTAAAAAGAACAACTTCCAAAGCAAATCCTAGTTTTGATTATTTAGATAAATTATTAACAGATTGGTATGAACGAGGATTAAAAACGTGCCAAGAAATACAAACTTTTTTAGAATCACTTAAGAAAAAAGATTCTTCTATTAAAGAAATGAAGAAAAAAACAGGATACACCAATTACGAACAACGTAATTATTCCAACTTAGATTCTCTGTATATTAATAATCAAAATTAAAAGAGGTGTTTATGCAAAAAGAAATTTTAAAGGATTTACTAAAAGAATATGAAAAAAAAAGACTACGAGCTTTCCAGCAATTAGATGAAAGAAAAGAAAGCCTTTATTTGCAGAATCCAGAATTGCAAGAAATAGATAGACAATTAAATCATTTCGCAATTGGTTCTGCTAAAAATATTTTAAACTCTTCTGCTACTATCGATATAAATTCTTTTGTAAGTAAAGTAGAACAATTAAAGAACAAAAAAGAGAGAATTCTTTCTTCTTTATCTCTTCCTTTGGAATATCTACAACCAACCTTTGAGTGTAAAAAGTGCAATGATACTGGTTATATTACAGCCAACAATAGTACTACTATGTGTTCTTGTTTAAAACAACGTTTGTTTAATGAAATATATAATAAATCAAATATAACAAACTTAGAACAAGAAAATTTTGAACACTTTGATTTTGCAATGTATTCCGATAAAGTTAACTCATCTGTATATGGTTCTAATTTGTCACCAAGAGACAATATGAAACTTTTACAAAAAGTCTGCCAGGATTTTATTATCCATTTTGAAGATAAAAAAGGAAAAGATTTACTATTTACCGGAAATCCTGGTTTAGGAAAAACTTTTTTGTCTAATTGTATAGCAAAAGAAATTATGCAAAAAGGTTATACGGTTCTTTATCAGACTGCTCCTATTTTATTAGATTCTATTATTGATTATCGCTTTGGTAAAAAATCAATTGCAACTAACTTTTATGATACGGTATTAGATGTTGATTTGTTAATTATTGATGACTTAGGAACCGAAAGCATGAATACATTAAAGTTTACAGAATTATTCAATATTATTAATTCTAGAATTTTAAATAAAGGAAAGAAAATTTCTAAAACTATTATTTCAACTAATTTAACGCTTCAGAATTTATTTTCTAATTATGATGAGAGAATTGTTTCTCGTTTAGTAGGATATTATACTTTATGCAGATTTTATGGAGAAGACATCCGTTTTAAAAGAATGAAAAAATAGGAACCTGAAGGTCCCTATTTTTTATTCTTCTTTTTCTTCTTGTATTGTCTCAATACTTACTACTTTTCCACCATCATTTGTTCTCATAAGAGTCACTCCTTGTGTTGCTCTTCCTAAAACACTAATATCTTTTATCTTCAAACGGATTATCGTTCCTGTATCTGTAATTAACATCACATCTTCTTCATCACTTGCAATGCGAATCCCTATAATTTTACCAGTTTTTGGTGTTACTTTATAGGTAATAACACCTCTTCCTCCTCTATTTTGTATTCTATATTCTTCTAATTCCGTTCTTTTTCCAAATCCATTTTCTGTAATGGCAAGTAATGTGGCTTTTTCATTTCCAGAAATAATAGACTCCATTCCAATTACTTTATCATCTTCTCCTAAACGGATTCCAATTACTCCTTGTGCTGTTCTTCCAACAGGTCTTACATCTTTTTCGTCAAAAGTAATACTCATTCCTTGCTCTGTTACAAGAACCACGTTATCTTCTCCATCTGTTAATCTTACAGTAATTAATTCATCATCCTCTTTTAATGTAATCGCTTGTAATCCTGTTTTTCTTGCAGAGTTATATTCTACTAAAGAAGTTTTCTTGATTAAGCCATTCTTTGTTGCCATTAATAAATATTTGCCTTCTGCAAAATTAGAAATTGGAATTACAGCAGAAATTTTTTCACCACTATCTAGACTCAATAAATTAACAATAGCTGTACCTTTTGCAGTTCTTCCTGCCTCTGGTATTTCATAGCCTCTTAAACGATATAATTTTCCTTTATTACTAAAGAATAAAATCGTATCATGAGTAGATGCTGTAAAGATTTGTTTTACAAAATCTTCTTCTCTTGTAGAAATTCCAGTAATTCCTTTGCCTCCTCTTCTTTGGCTTTTATAAGTATCAATAGGAACACGTTTAATATAGCCAAAGTGAGTTAAAGCAACTACTGTTTGTTCTTCTTTGATTAAATCTTCTACATCAATTTCTCCTTCAGCAGCTTTAATTTTAGTAATTCTTTCATCTCCATACTTTTCTTTTATTTCTAGTAATTCTTCTTTAATGATATCAAACACTAATTTTTCACTATTTAAAATTGCCCTTAAATGTTCAATTAGTTTCATCAATTCGTTATATTCTTCTTCTATTTTTTCTCTTTGCAATCCAGAAAGAGTCTTTAATCTCATATCTAAAATTGCCTGTGCTTGAATATCGGATAATCCAAAACGTTCCATTAATCTTTCTTTTGGGTCATCATAAGAAGAACGGATAATATTAATTACTTCGTCTATATTATCTAATGCAATTTTTAATCCTTCTAAAATATGTGCTCTTGCTAAAGCTTTATCTAATTCAAATTGAGTTCTTCTTAACACAACCGCTTTTCTATGTTCAATATAATGGTCTAAACATTGTCTTAGTGTTAGAATTTTAGGTTCTCCATCTACTAAAGCGAGCATAATCACACCAAAAGTATCTTGCATTTGAGTATTTTTATATAACTGATTTAAAACAACTTGTGGATTGGCATCCCTTTTTAATTCAATAACAACTCTTACTTTATCAATCCTATCCGATTCATCTCTTAAATCTGAAATTCCTTCTATTCTTTTTTCTTTTACTAAGTGAGAAATATTTTCAATTAGTTTTGCTTTATTAACTTGATATGGTAGAGAAGAAACAATAATTCTTTGTCTTCCATTGCTCATTTCCTCTATTTCTGCTTCTGCTCTAACAGCAAGTTTTCCTCTTCCTGTTGTATAGGCTTCTTTTATTCCGCTTGTCCCTAATATAATTCCTCCAGTTGGAAAGTCCGGTCCTTTTATATATTTCATTAGTTCTTCGTCTGTTACATTATCTTCTTCAATAATTTTAATAATACCATTAATAACTTCTGTTAAATTGTGTGGTGGTATATTAGTAGCCATTCCCACAGCTATTCCAGAAGAACCATTTACTAATAGTGCTGGTATCCTAGCAGGTAAAACGGTTGGCTCTTGTAATCTGTCATCAAAGTTAGGCATAAAGTCTACTGTATTTTTTTCAATATCTGTAAGCATCACTTCTGCCATTTTAGACATTCTTGCTTCTGTATAACGGTAAGCGGCTGCTCCGTCTCCATCAATAGAACCGAAGTTTCCATGCCCATCAATTAATGGATATCTTAAAGAAAAATCTTGTGCCATACGAACCATTGCATCGTAAACAGAAGAATCTCCGTGTGGATGATATCTACCTAACACGTCCCCTACTGTTGTTGCAGATTTTCTATATGGCTTGTCTGGTGACAAACCATCTTCATGCATTGTATATAAAATTCTTCTATGCACTGGTTTTAATCCATCTCTTACATCAGGAAGTGCACGTTGTACAATAACACTCATAGCATAATCAATATAGGAGGTTTTCATCTCTTTTTGAATGTCTCTTTCAATAATTTTTTCTCCTGGTCTATCCATGTTATATTACCTCTTTCTTTTGCTTAAATTCTCTTTGTATTATACTAAACTCCTACAAAATATGCAAGCAAAATACAAGCTTTTTCTTACGGAAAAGAGCTAAAAAAGAATCTTTATATTAACTTTTGTGCAACTTTTTTCTCTTGTTCAGAAAGAGAAAATTCACCTCCATTATTCTTAATTAATAAATGCCTATTTTCAATCTCTCTTGCTTGTTTTAAAATTGTTTCAAAAGGAATCATCTCTTTTAATTGTTTCTTTATCTCACTATATTCTTTTTCCATTTCTTTTAAATCTTTATGAGAATATGCTTCTTTCCAATTTTCACAACTTTTACCTAATTTTTCTATTGTTTTTATTTGATTTGTTAACATTTCTTCTATATTTACACTAATATTATCTAAAATAACACTTTTTCCTTTTTTAATCATATTTGCAATCTTTGGCTCTATCTTTCCTTTTTGAGAGAGCTTTGTAACGATACTATCTATTACTCTAGCAGTAGAATCAAGAACACCTCCTTTTTTGACAGCCATTTCTATTTGTCCAATATTTTCAAACTTTCCAGTTGCAATTCCCATTATACTTCTTCCCATATCCATTGCAGAAGATACTGCTTGTTCTATTGCTTGTTTTATTCCTCCCTCGAATAATTGATTTTTAATTTCAATTACTTGATTTTCCAAAAAATCAGGCAAAATAAATCTTAAGCCAACATCAATTGTAGTATTAATAATTTTTCCAAAGGTAGA
>DBFJJM010000016.1:0-24630 GCA_048393175.1 Candidatus Merdicola sp. | reverse complement strand
TGGGATAGATTAGATTGTTTTTCAAAATCGCATTTTCTGACATGGAATAAAATTTGATTCATATCTTCTACTCCTTAAGGGTCTAATTTTATTTTAAACATAAAAGTAAAAAATATGTAATTTTTCTATAGACATTTTGTTTGTTTTGCCTTAAAATAAAAGTGTTATTAGAAAAAAGAAGCAAAGAAATGGAGCGTAAAAAGATGAATATATGGCATGATATTGATAAAAATAGAATCAAAAAAGATGAATTTATGGCTGTTATTGAAATTACAAAAGGTGGAAAAAATAAATATGAACTAGATAAAGAAACGGGACTTTTAAAGTTAGATAGAGTACTTTATACAGCAACACATTATCCTGCAAATTATGGATTTATTCCAAGAACCTATGCAGATGACAATGACCCATTAGATGTTTTGGTGTTATGCCAAGAAGACATTTTATCTATGACATTAGTAGATTGTTATCCAATTGGTGTGATGAGAATGATTGATAATGACTCAGAGGATGAAAAAATTATCGCAATTGCAAAAACAGACCCATATTTAAATGAATTTCATGATATTAGCCAAATTCCAAATCAAATATCAGCAGAAATTATGCACTTTTTCGAGGTGTATAAACAATTAGAGGGAAAACAAACAAGTATTGAGAAAATGCAAGGACGAAAAGAAGCAGAAGCAGTCATTGAAAAATGTATTAAAAACTATGAACACACATTCAAAAGATAAAATTTTTTACAACAGTAAAAAGGAAAAGCGTATAAAAAAACAACAGTAAAAAGGAGGAAGTCAATTGTTAGTAGAAAGAATCATCTTCAATTTAGTAGCTTTTTCTTTACTTATCTTTATCTTTTTCAAAATGATAAAAAAGAATGATACCAGTTATTTATTCATACTAACTTTGCAAGCAATCGGAATTTTATTAGGATTTATTGAAATTATATGGAATCTTTCTTTTAATGCCTTTTTAACAACAATAGAATATGTTTTATCTATATTATTACCAGTAGGTGTAATTTTATTTGAAAAATATGGACATTCTTATCCAGAAGTTTCAACAATATACATGGCTAAATTTTTCTCTTTTTGGAGGCAGAAAAAAGTAGCGAAAAAAAAGCTTTTAAAATTAGTAGAACATTACCCAGAAAGTTATTTAGGACATAAATTATTAGCTGAGATTTATGAACAAGAGGGAGGAACAAGAAAGGCTATTGATGAGTATGTCAAAGTGATTGATATTCATAAAAAAGACTATGATTCTTATTATCAAATTGCTTATTTGTTAGAAACTCTTGGGAAAAAAGAAGAGTCCATCGAAATGTTAAATAATTTAATTTGTAAAAAGCCAGATTATTATAAAGCATCTCAATTATTAGGTAGACTATTATGTGAAAAGGAAGAATTTAAAGAAGCTATTACAGTTTATATGAATGCTTTAAAATATAGCCCAGAAGATTATGATATTTATTATGATTTGGGAATTGCTTATACAAGACTAAATGATTTTCAGAATGCTAAAATTTGTTATGAAAAAGCAGCTCAGATAAATTCTCAATTATATCACGCACAATACTGTTTGGGTATGATTTCTCTTTTATATGATGATATTCAAGAAGCACAAAAGTTTTTTATGAATGCCTTAAGAGAACCACAAGTGGAGGCAAGAAGTTATTATCAATTGTCTCGAATTAGTATTTTACAACAAAAAAAGGAGCAGGCTATTAATTATTTAACACTTGCAATCGACTTAGATGCTACTTTTTCTAAGCAGGCATTAAAAGACCCTGTGTTTATTCCTATCCAAAGATATATTCCTGTAAAGGAAAAGCAAAAAGACTTAGTAGGGGAAACGGAGCAAAAAAAATGTGTACAAGAAAAGATACAAAAAGCAGAAGAACACTTAGAAAAAACCTATTCACTAGTAGGGAAAATTAGCAAAAATGATATTAAAAAACTGCATACTTTTTCAGATAAGTACATAAACATAGAAGAAAAAGAAAGAGAATAGGAAAAAGAAAGGATGGTCTATATGAATCATCATATTTGCATTATTGGGGGAGATTTAAGAATTGTTAAATTAGTAGAGATGCTAGCAGAGGACGGATTTGAGGTTTATACTTATGGATTAGAAAATGCAGAAAGTCTTATCCATAAACAAAATATTGTCTCATGCGAGTCTGCACAAGAAGCAGCAAGTCATTCTGGATTAATTATTGGTCCCATTCCTCTGTCCAGTAATGGAATTTTAATCAATATGCCATTTAGTGAACAAAAAATGGAGATAGAAGAATTATTAAAAATAGCAGAAAACAAGACTTTGATTGCAGGAGCAATTCGAACAGAAGTATATAATAAGACCAATAATGTTAGTTTAATTGATATTTTAAAAAGAGAAGAATTAACGGTTTTAAATACCATTTCTACAGCAGAGGGTGCTATCCAAATTGCAATGGAGGAAACTTCTAGAACCGTTCATGGGAGCAATGTTTTAGTAATGGGATTTGGAAGAGTAGGTAAGATACTTGCTAAAATGTTAGACGGAATTGGAGCAAATGTTACTTGTGAAGCAAGAAAAGATACCGATATTGCATGGATTAAGGCATATGGCTATGATTCGGTTTATTTAAATGAATTAGAAGAAAAATTGCCAAAGTTTGATATTATTATTAATACGATTCCTTACCTAATTTTAAAGGAAGAAAAATTAAAACTTGTAAAAAAAGAAGTATTACTAATCGATTTAGCTTCTAATCCAGGAGGAATCGATAAAAGAGTAGTAAAAGAGCTAGGACTAAAATTAATTTGGGCTTTATCTCTTCCGGGAAAAGTAGCACCTATTACTTCAGCAGAATTTATTAAAGATACGTTATATAATATTCTAAAAGAAATGAACAAAGGAGAAGAAAAATAATGACAATACTACAAGCAATCTTATTGGGAGTTGTTCAAGGATTAACAGAATTATTACCTATTTCTAGCTCTGCTCATCTATTTTTGGTACCATGGTTTTTCCACTGGGGGCAGATACCAGAATCTTTTGATGTAGCACTACATTTTGGAACATTACTTGCTATTGGTATCTTTTTTTTCAAAGATTGGATAGCTTTATTAAAAGGGGGCTATTTAAGAGTAGTCAAAAAAGAAAAATCCGTAGAAGGAAAAATGTTCTGGTATCTTGTTTTAGCAACCATTCCAGGTGGAGCAATTGGCTTTTTATTAGACCATTTTGCAGGAGATGTGTTACAAAAGCCTTTACTAATTGCTATTTGTCTCATTGTTATGGGAATGATTTTATACCTAGTAGATAAAAAAGCAAAATCGGATACAAATTACGAGCATATGACATTAAAACAAACCTTTTTGATTGGACTTTCTCAAGCTCTTGCTTTTATACCT
Organism: Candidatus Merdicola sp.; assembly: GCA_048393175.1. Taxonomy (GTDB): domain Bacteria; phylum Bacillota; class Clostridia; order TANB77; family CAG-508; genus Merdicola. Next base: position 21,229 of record DBFJJM010000016.1, on the reverse strand, counting down.
GGTGTTTCCCGTTCTGGTATTACCATGACAACAGGAAGGTTAATGGGAGTTGATAGAGAATCTACTGCAAAATATTCTTTTATGCTTTCTGCTCCTATTGTATTAGCAGCAACAGTCTATAAATTAAAAGATTTTGTATGGAATATCCCCTTTATCATTGGGGTAATTGTAAGTTTTATTGTGGGAATTTTGGTTATTCAATTTTTACTTGAATATCTAAAAAAAGGTAGTTTTAAAGGCTTTGCCATTTATCGTGTAGTTTTAGGACTGATTGTAATAGGAGCTTTATTTTTCATTTAATAGAAAAACAGGTGAGTGACTTAGGTACTCACCTGCTTTTTTCAAAAAAAGTCATAGTAAATTCTTGCTATTTTCTATATTGTAGTGTATGATAGTAAAGTAAATAATTATGGTGCGAAAGGAGAAAAAGGCTTCATGAAAAAAATGGTAATCAGCTTATTTGGCATTTTAATGATACTATTTTCGACTACTTGTTATGCACAAAATGAGCAAAATACGGTAAATAGTTTACAAACAACAACACGGAACCAATCAAACAACAAATGAACAAGTTACTGGGACAAGCCAGCTAGTACAAATTCAAGAAAAATCAAAAAAGAAATTAGAAGATTATAAAGAAGAATATGGGTCAGATAGTTATGGGTTGGCAGCCTATTTACTAAATATTATTCGTATTTATAGTATTCCTTGCTGTTTTATTGGAATTGCAGTAGGAGCTGTTTATCAATATGTCATTGGAATTCGTAAATTAGATACAAGAGATAAAGGATTTAGTTTAATAATTGCCTTTATAACAATACTTGTAATTGCACAAGTCTTACCACTTGTTTTTGCGATAGTGGTAAAAGGTTGGAGGGGTTAAACAAATGAAAGTTTTATTTGCTGTAAGTAATGAAAATATATCAGAATCGATTGTAAAGAAATATCAGAAGCAATATAAAGAAATTGTTTCTTATAAAAATGTCTATTACTTTAACGCAATATTAAAGGAGATACAAAAAGACAAATCTTATGACCGTATTGTCATAAGTGAAGATTTAGAACCATTTACAAATAATAATTATGACCAAATTGATAAATTCTTATTTGATAAATTAGATAGCATTAGTGATGAAGCAACTAATAATACAAGGACGGATACTCCAATTATTCTTATCTGTTCTGATAGAAGGAATAAAGGGGAAAGTTTTTTGGTCAAATTATTTAGTATTGGTATTTATGATGCTATTATTGGACAGGACCGCAGTATTGATGAAATTTGCAGTTTAATTAAGACGCCAAGAAATAAAAAAGAGGCAAAAGCGTACTATCAAATTGAATCGGAATCAGCAAACTATCAGCCAGAAAATGAAAATGATGTAAGCGAAGTAGAAATTCAAAATATCTTAACTCATTATAAGAAATTAGGAAAAGATGAAAATGCTTATGTAAAAAGTTTTGATGAAATTGCTTCTCAATATAATGATATTCAATTGAAAATGATTACTAGTTTTTTACCCTTAAATGTAAAAGCAGTGTTAGAAGGAAAATCCCCTAAATATCAAAAACTGATGATGACCGGAAGAGGAAACTATGTGCCAGTAAGGCCGATTAAATCGGTAGCAGAAAAAAGCGGAATACAGGAAAAATTAATTAAAAGTAAAACAGGTGCTTCTACTTTAAGTAAACCAGTAATTGTGCCTACAGCGGTAGATACAACGAAAGTAAAAAAGATAAAACAAAAGATTCAAGAAGAGGAAGAAGAAGAAAGAATACAAATAGAAGAACAAAATAATAGGATAGAAGAAAAGCCGAAAAAAAGAGGAAGACCAAGAAAAAATCCTCTTCCAAATGAAGTACAACCACAAGAAGAAAAAGAAGGATTAGAAGAAAAACCAAAAAGAAGAGGAAGGCCAAGAAAAAATCCTCTTCCAAATGAAGTACAACCACAAGAAGAAAAAGAAGATTACGAGATTTTACCAGGATTAGAGGAGGAAGATGTTGCTCCAATTTCTGATTCCTACAACACGTTGCCTGGATTAGACGACGAAGAAGAACAAGAAGAGATATCTGTTTTACCTGGTTTAGAGGATGATGAAGACCAGGAGGATTATAATCCAGAACCAGAAATGCAATATGGAGGAATAAGTAGCCATACAAATTATTCTGAACCAAAAAGAGAAGCGATTCGTCCAACAAGACCAACTGAAAATCTAAAAAACAGTTTTCAATATGAGAATAATGAACAGGAAAAAACAATTACCAATAGACAAAATTCCTATTTTGGAGAACCAAGTGTAGATAATTTATTAACAAGAGAGAAAAAATTAGTTTCTTTTGTAGGAACAAGTAAAAATGGAACCTCTTTTTTAATCAATAATTTAGCACAATTTACTTCCTCTATCGGAATTAATACTGCTATTTTAGATGCAACAAAAAATCGAAATGCTTATTATATCTATACCAAAAATGAAGAAGCCTTAAGACAAACTGCAGCAGGAACGATTCCAAATTTAAGAAAAGGAATGGCACAAGGAATTAAGGTAAATAAAAATCTATCAGTTTATACCTCTATTCCAGATGAGGATGTAGGAATAGAAGACTACCGTGAAATTTTGGCAACTTTAGTACAAAATCACTCACTTATTTTAATTGATTGTGATTTTGATACGAATATTGGGTATTTTGGAGAAGCACAAGAGATTTACTTAGTTCAATCGATGGATGTTTTAACCATACAACCATTAACCGCTTTTTTAAGAGATTTAAAAGCCAAAAATGCATTAAGAGAGCAAAGTATCCGAATTGTGATTAATCAAGAAATGAAGGTAAGAGGCTTAACACCAAAAGCGATTATTGGAGGAATGTCTTATTATAATGACCCAGCTATGTCTTATATGACAGAATTATTTAATAGAGATACCGTAAAATATTGTACCATTCCTTTTGACCAATTAGTTTATGCCAGATATTTAGAAGGATTAGCTGTTTGCGAAATTTCAACAAATGGATATCCAAAAGTATTTATGCAGCAATTACGTGAACTAGCTAATATGGTTTATCCACTAATTGGTTCTAGACAAAACTATAAACCAGTAGAAGATTATGGAAAATCAAAATTTTCAAATGATATGAATCATACGTTAAACCAAATGAGAAGAAATTATTAAACTTAGTATAAATAAAATGTAACGAAAAAAGAAACAAAAAATATAGGGGTGAGATTTTTGATAATATTAGCAACTATTGTGATATTAGTATTTATTATACTTACATTAATGATATACAATATCAATATTCATAAAAAAATACAAACATTTAATAATATTAATGAGAAAATAACAGGATTAAATATTCTACAAGAATTTATGAATACAATTGGAGAATATTCTTCTGTAGATGCTAAAATTACAAGAATCAATGAAATTATTTTAGAAAAGTACCCTATTTTAAAATATTCTACTATTGTTGTATTTGATGGAGCAGAATATATTTTGAAAGCATCAAATGTAGAAGAAAGACATTGGGGAGTACTAACCAATCTTGCCAATGAAGAGATTTTTAAAGATAGTATCAGTAAGGCAACTCCAAAATATATTACGGTAGAAAAGGATTCTGAAAGATTACCCTATCAAAAAATGGAGTTTGCAAGAGCGAAATCAGCTATGTTTTTTCCTTTATTTATTGACAATGTCTATATTGGCTATTGGCTAATTGAAAGTGGACAGCCACATGCTTTTGATAAATTAGATACAGCGGTAATGGAAGTGATAAAGGAAAATATTGTTACGATTCTAAAAACAGTTTCTTATCAAAACGTAGTGGAAAATACAGTAAGAACAGATTTGTTTACAGGATTAAAATCAGCAGAATATTTATATGGAGAAGGAAAACAGCAAGTAGACCAATATACGATTTCTACTGTTTGTATGTTTCGTATTACCAATATTGAGGAAATTAATGAAACTATGGGAAGAGAAATTGGAAATGATGTTATAACAGATGTAAGTGATTTAGTACAAGATAATATTGCAGAAAAATATATTTTTGTAAGATATATGGGACCAAAATTTGTGATTATTTTTTCTGGAATTGAACCAGAAGGAACAATTGATTTCTTATCTGATATGAAATCACAAATTGAAAGACTAAAAATTTATTCTGATGAAGAACAAGATATACAAGCTAAAAAGAAGAAAAAGACTGAAAAACCAGAATATGTTATGCCAAAAGTAAACTTTGTTATCACTTCTTATTATAAAGGAACAGCAATGGATGGTGTAACTAAAAAATTAGAAGAATATATTGATTCAGCAGATAAAAAAGAACATGATATTAATTATGTATAGGAGGGATTTTTATGAATATGGATGAAACGATGAATTTTAAAGTGGAGTCTGCTAAAAACGTAAAAACAAGAGAGATATTAAAAGAAGTATATCAGGCTTTAGTGGAAAAGGGATATAACCCAATCAATCAAATAGTGGGCTATATTTTATCAGGAGACCCTACCTATATTACCAGTCATAATGATGCAAGAAGTAAAATCCGTTTAATTGATAAAGATGAATTATTGGCCAAAATGGTAAAAAATTATATAGGAATTGATGATTAATGAGAATAATAGGAATTGATTATGGTGATGCTCGTGTGGGAATTGCCATAACTGACCCGCTAGGCTATACTGCACAAGGATTAGAGACAATTCAAACAAAAGGAAGCGATAAAATCCTTTTAAAACGATTAGAAGAATTAATTCAAGAGTATCAAGTTACAATATTAGTAATTGGTATGCCCATTAATTTAAAAGGAGAAAAAACGGTAAGGGCAGAAAAGACACAGGCTTTTATTCATAAACTAAAATGTCGCTTTTCAAAAATAAGAGTAGAGACTATAGATGAAAGGCTTACCACGGTAGCAGCACATCGAACCATGAATGAACTAAATATCAAAAGCAATGAAAAAAAAGCAATTGTAGATACGATTTCTGCACAATATATTTTGGAAATGTATTTAAATAAAAACCATTGCAAAAAAGAAAAAAATAGTATATGATACCCAAAATAGATAATAATAGTTATTAATGTTATTAAATTATATTAAGTAAAAAGTTGAAAGGAGAATTAAAATGAGTGAAGATATGGAAAACCAAGTAGAGGGTGGAGAGGAATTAGAAAATATTATTATATTAAATGACGAAGACGGAAAAGAAGTAAGATTTGAATTCCTTGATTTAATTGAATATGAAGGAGAAGAATATGTTGTCTTATTACCAACAGAAGAAGAGGAAGACAATGAGGAAGTTGTTATCTTAAAAGTAGAAGATACAGAGGATGACAGTGATATGGAATCTTATGTAAGTGTAGACGATGAAGATACATTAAATGCTATTTTTGAAATATTTAAAGAGAAATTCAAAGATGAATTTGATTTTGTAGATGAAGAAGAATAAAAAACAGGATAAAACTCTAGCTTATTTTAGCTAGAGTTTTTTTCTTATCTCTTGCTATTCTATAGTAAATAGAGTAAAATAAAGCTATAAGGAGGAATACCAATGAAGAAATTATCAACTTATTTATTATTGTTTTTTATGATTTTATTTTGGATTTTCCGTATTATTGTTACTATTACAGCTTCTATGGCTATAGATATAGGATTTTCCATTCCAAATGAAACAGTAGAAGTGGTATTATTATTTGTAACAGTTGTGCTAATGGTATTAGTCATTAAGAGAAAACTAATTGGTGCAATTGCTTATTTAATAATCCATGCTGTCTATTATGGACCATCTGTATGGAATGCTATTATGAGTTTAGCAGAACCAGAAATTACGAATCTTACTGCTTATAATGATTTATTAGTAGGATTTGTTGCTCTTATTATTCCAGTTGCTATTCTATTAGATATGCTATTTGACCGTAATAGACAAAATCATCCAAAAGATAAGAAAACAGATTGGTTTTATCAAAATAAAGAATATGATAGAAAGTTAGATGAAAGGTCAGACAAAAATAATTACCGTACTATGTAAATAAAAGAATAAAAACTTTATGAAAAGAGGTATAAAGATGAGATTAATATTAGCTTCTGGTTCACAGCAAAGAAAAGATTTATTTGATTTTGTAGGATGGAAATATGAGGTAATAAAAAGCAAAGAAGAAGAAAAAAGTGATAAGAAAGACCCAGAAGAATATGTAAAAGATTTATCGGAAGTGAAAGCGAAGTCTGTAGCTTCACAAATAGAGAGTAATGCTATTATTGTGGCAGCTGATACAGTTATCTACATGGATGGAAAAATCTATGAAAAACCGAAAACAAAAGAAGAGGCCTATCGTAATATACAGGAAATGAGAGGAAAGATAACATATGGAGTAACAGGAGTTACTATCAAAGATTTATATCAAAATCGATAAATTAGTTATTCCGATACAGTAGAAGTACATATTAAAAATGTATCAGATAAGACGATTAGATGGTATGTAGAAAACGAGAAAAACATTTTAAGTAGAAGTGGGTATACAATATTAGGAAAAGGTATCATATTCGTTGATAAAGTAATTGGGGATTATAATACGGTATTTGGAATTTCTATTAGTAAATTACTTTCTAAATTAGAAGAGTTAGGTTATTCGGTAACAGATTTTGAATTAAATTAAGTAAATAAATTGTGTAGGGGAAAAAGATAGGTGGAATGTAAGAGAAAATCATTTCACCTATTTAGATAAAAAAGTAGATTAATATGAGTTGTAATGTAAAGAAATTAGTTAGGAAGGTTAAAAAATGTTATCGCAATTTGGATTACAATATATACCAATTAATTTAAGTAATATGGCTTTAGCGTATGAAATTCAAAAAAGACAATGGCCAGAAACCCCAGATTATAATGGGTTATATGATAAGGCAGCCCATACTACTGATGATAATATTGAGTTTTTAGTTTATCATAATGAAACTTTACTTGGAATTACAGGGATAGATAGGATAGAAGAGTATAGTGATTCAATATGGCTAGATTGGTTTACAATTTTGCCAGAGTATAGGAGAAAGGGATTTGGTAAAAAAGTTTTACTAGATACGATTGGGTATTGTAAAAAATTAAATCGATATAAAAATTTTAGGATAGATACAACTTATTATGAAGGTAGACCAGCACTTTTTTTATATGATGAAATTATGGATTTACGAGAGGAATATACAGCTGAAGACACAGATGAATGTAAAAATAATTTTTTAATTTATACAAAAGGTTTAAAGGGAAAACCGGAACGATGGAATAATTGCTATTTAGGATTAAAAAAATATTATGATACATGTAAATAACAAAAAAATTTAGTTTTATTAATGAGCAAATAGATGGAAAAGATAAAGCTAGTTGAAGATAGTAAAGAAAATCCAATTTGTAATAGTTAGAAGAAAACGAATAAGTTGTAAGTGAGATGGAGTATAATGAAAATGTCTAATAAGATGGATAACAAAATGGTAGCAATATGTGGGATGAATTGTACGGTATGTTATAAACATTTAATAACTAAAAAGTACGCTAAGAAATGTAATGGTTGTAAGTATGAGGATGAAACATTGCCAAAGCATTGTAGAAAATGTAAAATAAGGGATTGTGCTAAAAATAAAAAGTTAAAATATTGTCTTGAATGTGAAGATTACCCTTGTAAATGGATTGAAAGTTTAGATAAAAGCTATTGTAAGAGGTATAAAACAAGTTTAATTGAAAATGGTCTTTTTATAAAAGAATATGGTGTTGAAAAGTTTTTAAAAAGAGAAAAGGAAAAATGGAGTTGTACAAATTGTGATGGTATAATATCATTACACGATAGATTTTGTAGTGAGTGTCAGAAGTCTATTGATTCATAAATTACGATTTAATTGAAAGTTTAAAATAATCTACAAAAGTGGTCAAAATGAATAAAGACAATTAAGTGCAAACCCTTACGAAACAGGGAAAGTAGAAAAATACTTTATTACCTATTTAAATAAAAGAGGAAAATATATGATTAAACAAATACTTCAAAGACTTAATCTATTGGTATCTCAATTCTTAGATTTTGCAGAACTTCAAGCTTTAGAACAAAGGACTATGAAAATGATAGATTGGAACCAAGAACTTGATAATCAAATTTTAAGAAATAGAAAGAAAGTATTAGAAGGTAATGGTAAAATATCATCTTGCACGTTTTGGTTAAAAAAGGGTCAAAATTACTAAAAAATTATAGAATGTAGTGATTTTAGTATTAATTTGGTAGGATGTATGAAGGTAATTACGAAAGTTAAGAACATAGAAAAGAGGTGAATGGATGTCAAATAAAATAATTGAAGTTCAAAATGTTAATATAAGTGTAACTAATATAAATGAAAAAGATTATATATGTATTTCAGACATTGCAAAGGCAAAAAGTGATAAATCCCGAGCCGCAGATGTTATAAGAAATTGGCTACGCAATAGAAGTACGTTAGATTTTTTAACGGCATGGGAACAATTATATAATCCAGATTTTAAAGTGTTCGAATCTGAACACTTTAGAAAACAAGTTGGACTATTAACTTTTACACCAAGTGTTACTGAATGGTGTGAAAGAACAAACGCAATAGGAATGTATTCTAAATTAGGCAAATATATGCACATAAAGACATTGCATTTGAATTTGCATCAGCAATAAGTCCTGTATTTAAATTATATTTAATAAAAGAATTTGAGAGATTAAAAGAGTTAGAAAATCAAAATAGGGAGTGGGATGTAAAAAGGATTTTGACAAAAAATAATTATTTAATACATACTAATGCTATTAAAAATTATATATTACCTGATAATGATTACTATAAGAATAGGGAATGGTTAAAATATGCGGAAGAAGCAGATATTTTAAATGTAGTCTTATTTAAAACTACTGCTAAAAAATGGAGAGAATTTAATCCTAAATTAGCAAAGAACTCCAATGTTAGAGATTATGCTTCTATAAATGAATTAACAGTATTATCTAATTTAGAGTCACATAATTCAGAATTAATCAAAGAAGGGAAAAGTAAAGAAGAAAGATTTGAGATATTAAGTGAAATTGCCAAATATCAACTTAATATACTTAACAATGCTGAAAAGATAAAATTACTTGGAAATAATAAAGAAAACTCTCAATATATATCCGAACAACAAAAAATAGAGAGTACAATAAACGAATAAAAAAATAAGAATTACACAATTAACTTTGGATATATTTAAATATATAATCAAGTTGGATTGTGATTATATGAACAAATATAATATTGAAGAAATTAAAGAAAAACTAGAAAGATGCAGAAATATGAAGTTGGAAGATGTGACTTTAGATGATGTAGATGAGATAAGTTCTATAAAAATTGATAGAAGGAAACCTAGTAATGAAAGAATATTAGATTTTTTGACTAAAGTTAAAAATCCATATATTTTTAAAGTAAATGGAAGATTAGTTAGAATACGTTTTTCTGATACAGATAAGAATGCTGAAGATTGTCTTACTAGAGTTTTAAAGAATTTATATAAGTAAAATTGGTAGGTGGAAATATGAACTTGCAAAAAAGTATGCAAGTGAATATGGTGCAAGTCAAGAAATTGTATCGTTAGCTGCTCTTCTTCATGATGTAGCTAGTGTAACAGATGCAAGCTTTACTGAAGAACATCATATTTTAGGTGCTAATATAGCGGAAAAATTATTACAAAATGAAAACTATTCAAAAGAAAAAATTGATGTAATAAAAAGATGTATTTTAAATCATAGGGGAAGTAAGATAGCTATAAAGAGTTTACCTGAAGAAATATGTATTGCAGATTCAGATGCTATGGCACATTTTTATAGCATACCATCTCTTTTGAGTATGGTTATAAGGAAAAGGGTTTATCAATTGATGAAGGTAGTAAATTTGTTATGGATAAGTTAGAAAGAAGTTATAGTAAAATGTCTGATAAAGGAAAGAAACTTATAAAAAAGCAATATGAAGCAGCAAAAAATATACTAAAATAATATATAGATAAAGGAAGTGAAACAAATGGAAAATAATAATCGACAAAATATGACAAACATCAACTGGTATCCAGGTCATATGGCGAAAACCAAGAGGCAAATAGCAGAAGATTTAAAATTAATTGATGTTGTAATTGAGTTATTAGATAGTAGGATTCCAATCGCTAGTAGAAACCCCGATATAAACCAAATCACAGCAAATAAGAAAAGAATCATTGTACTAAATAAATCAGATTTAGTAGAAAAGCAAGAAGCTTTAAAATGGGTTTCCTATTTTGAAAAGCAAAAAATACCGGCAGTTCTAACGGACTCCGTTTCGGGGAGAGGAATGCAAGAAGTCATTTTGAAAATACAAGAGTGCATGAAACAATCGATAGAGGAAAATAAACAAAAAGGGAGAGTGGGAAAACCAATAAGAATTATGGTATTAGGAATTCCAAATGTAGGAAAGTCTTCTTTTATTAATCGTATTTCAAAACGAAATACGGCAGAAGTAGGAAATAAACCAGGTGTGACGAAATCAAAACAGTGGGTAAAAGTAGGAAAAAATATTGAACTATTAGATACTCCAGGTGTATTATGGCCAAAATTTGAAAACCAAAAAGTAGCTCTTCACCTTGCTTTTACTGGTACAATTAAAGATGAAATACTAGAGAAAACAGAAGTGGGATTTGAATTATTGTCTTATTTGCTATTTCATTATCTCGAAAATGTACTTCAAAGATATGACTTAAGAAAAGAAGAAATAATAAGCATATTAAATAACTCTAACCAAGATAAAAATACAAATATTTATGAAATTATGACTTTAATAGGAAGAAAAAGAGGAGCGATTTTATCTGGGGGTAGGATAGATGATGAAAAAATAGCAGGCATTTTATTAGAAGATTTTCGTTCCGGTAGAATGGGAAAAATCATGTTAGAAAAAATAGGAAAAGAAGGAGAAAAAAATGAAGTTTAACAAAGGAAAAGAAGAAGTGAATTTAATGTCTCCTCTTGTGTGGGCCTATGTGGGAGATAGTGTATATGAACTATTTATTCGTACCCATTTGGTTGGTACTACTAAAAAGAAACCGCATGAACTTCATCTACTTGCGATTCGAAAAGTAAAAGCACAAGCACAAGCGGAGCTTTTGAAAAAGATAAAAGAGTTTTTAACCGAAGAAGAAAAAGAAATTGTAAGAAGAACGAGAAATACAGATAATCATCATATTCCAAAACATGCAAATTTGGCAGATTATAGTTATGCAACAGCATTAGAAGGACTAATTGGGTATTTATATTTAACGAAACAGGATAAGCGTTTAGAAGAAATTTTAGAGTTTTGTTTGGAAAATCAAGAAGAGGAAAACAAAGAGTCATGTTAAGTATCATTGTTGCAGTAGCAAATTATCATGCTATTGGAAAAGATAATCGCATACCTTGGTATTTGCCAGAAGATTTAAATCGATTTAAGCAAATTACTTCTGGGCATACTATTATTATGGGGAGAAAAACCTTTGAATCCATTGGAAAGATTTTGCCAAATCGAAAACATGTTATTGTAACAAAAGAACCAATCGAAACAAGAAATTCTCAAATTGAAATCGTGAAAAACATAGAAGAACTAAAACCCTATATAAGCTCATGTGAAGAATGTTTTGTAATAGGTGGAGAAAGTATTTATAGACAGCTACTACCATTTGTTAATAAAATCTATTTAACAAAGATTTATTTAACTATAGAGGCAGATGCTTATTTTCCAGCTCTTTCAAAAAAGATATGGAAAATAGTAAAAAAAGAAAAAGGGATTACGAATCAGAAAAATCCTTATTCTTATTACTATCTTATTTATGAAAGAAAAGATGAAAAAAGCAAAAAATAGACCGCTACTAAAACGGTCTTTAAAAACTATGCATTCTTTTTTTTATGCCATTATGGCATTTAATTTATTTGCTAACTTGGATTTTTTTCTAGCAGCTGTGTTCTTAACAAGAACTCCTTTTGTAGTAGCTTGATCTATCTTTTTGGTAGCCTCTGAAAATAAAACTTTTGCTTCTTCTTTGTTACCAGCAGTAATGGCTTGTTCACATTTTTTAATAGCTGTTCTATAACCAGATTTTATCATATTATTTCTCATAGTTTTCTTTTCAATAATTCTTACTCTTTTTTTTGCTGATTTAATATTTGGCATCTATTTTGCACCTCCTCTTAGTCAATCTTACACTATAACGTATAATATTTTAACACGGATTGAAAAGGTTTGCAAGTAAAATCTAGAAATTCGTAGAATTTCTATGAAAATGTTGTAATTACAAGGTTAGTATGATATAGTTTGAAAGAAAAACATTAATGGAGGTAGAAAAAATGGTCGCTTTAGGTGCCGATCATGGAGGCTATTTACTAAAACAAGAAATCAAAAAATATTTAGAAGAAAAACAAATTTCTTATCAAGATTATGGAACCGAGAATGAGCAAAGGACAGATTATCCAATTTATGCAGCAAGAGTTGCAAAAGCGATTCAAAACAAAGAATGTGATAGTGGCATTTTATTTTGTCGTTCTGGGTATGGAATGACAGTAACTGCTAATAAATTCAAAGGAATTCGAGCAGCTAATATTTGGAATGAAGAGTCTGCTAAATTTGCAAAAGCAGATGATGATATTAACGTTCTTGTCTTGCCAGGAGATTATATTACTTTAAATGAAGCGATTTGTATTGTACGTAATTGGCTTGCTACAGAATTTAAAGGCGGAAGATATCAAGAACGTTTAGAGATGGTAGAAGAAATCGAACAAGAAAACATGAAATAGAAGAGGTGTAAGTTTTTATGTGGGGAGATATTGTAATTGCCTTTTTGCTGGCGTTTATTACTGCATTTATGATGACACCATATTCTATTAAACTAGCAAAAAAAGTAGGGGCAGTAGACGTGCCAAAAGACGAAAGAAGAATGCATCATAAACCAATGCCAAAATTAGGGGGAGTTGCTGTTTTATTAGGCTTTCTAGTTTCCTTTATTTATTTACTGATTACTATGTCAATTGAAGATGGTAGCAAGTTAGATTTATTTGGACCAGAAAATTATGCCTATAAATTAATTGGCTTTTTTATTGGAATTGTAATACTTGGAATTACTTGTTTTATTGATGATATTAAAAATATTAAACCGCTTGTCAAATTAGCCGGACAATTAGTCTCAGCTATCGTTGTTGTAGCTTTTGGATTACGAATTGGTGACTTTCAACTTCCTTTTTTGTCCAGTACAGGAAATGAAATTTTTTCTATTGTTTTAACGATTGGTTGGATTGTAGGAATCACCAATGCAATTAACTTAATGGATGGATTAGATGGACTATCTTCTGGAATTACTCTTATTTCTTGTTTATCTTTACTAATGATATTTGCATTAAATGAATCTCCTTTAGTGGCAATTATTATGATTACAGCATTAGCTGGGGCATTAAGCGGATTTTTACCATTTAATTTTAATCCAGCCAAAACCTTTATTGGGGATACGGGTTCTAACTTTTTGGGTTTTACTTTATCTGTTGTTTCTATTTTAGGGGTAGCAAAAACTTATACAGCAGTAGTGATTGTATTACCTGTGATTGTGTTAGGATTACCAATCTTTGATACGATTTGTGCAATTATTCGTAGAATCTTAAAGGGAAAATCTTTAAAAGCTGTTTTTGAAGCAGATAAAGGACACTTACATCATAAATTAGTCAGTAAAGGATTTTCTCAAAAACAGGCTGTATTTATTCTATATGGTATTAGTGCTACCTTTGGTATGTTTGCTGTTATTTTATTCGATAGTGGAGTATGGAAGGCCGTTTCTTTTGCTTTAATGGTAATGGCAGTGATTGCTTTGGGGTATCGTAATTTTTCTAAAATTAGAGCAGAAGAAGGAGAAATGTATGAATGCATGAATTGTAAATATATCTATAACCCAAAAGTAGGAAATGAAAGAGAAGGGATTGGACCCAATACCCAGTTTGCAGATTTACCAGATAGGTGGAAATGCCCCGTATGTGGGGAGAGAAAAGATATGTTCAAACCACATGACGAATAAAACAAAAAGGATATGAGATACGAAAGGTATCTTTTATATAAAGAAAAAAGAAAGAGGTGCTTAAAATGTATGTTTGTATGGCTTGTGGGTATGTATATGACCCAGAAATAGGAGACCCAGATAGAGGGATTGCTCCAGGAACCGCTTTTGAAGATTTACCAGAAGATTGGACTTGTCCTTTGTGTGGAGTAGGAAAAGATATGTTTGAAAAAAAAGAAGATTAACGAAATAAAAACAAATAAGTTAGGTAAAAGATGGTAGTAAAAATAAAGGACTACCATCTTTTTTTAGTTAATTTCAATAATTTACATAAAGCTGCAAAACGATTTCTAAAGAGGTGTAGTATGACGGAAGAAGAAATCATACCACTATGGAGAAGAGGTTTGAGTAAACAGACATTAGCGATTTTATATAAAAGAAGGTATAATCAGAGAATAAAAAACATAAGAAGCAATCCAATTCATAGACGAGATGGAACAATAATATCCAATAGAGAAGTGCTAAAAGTAGTAGAACAAATCTTATATAACTATGTGAAAAAAGAATAGAAAATTATTGTATCTACTATTTTTTGGAAAAGTTAAGGAAAAATTAAGGAAAATAAATGGAATCTATGATATAATGGAAAGGATAAGAGGTGTATTATGTTTAAAGTAATATTTCAAGATACACAAGATAATGAAATATTTACAAAATACGGAAAAAAAGCAGTCAGAGAAGATTATTATGTAGTAGATAAAAATTGTTTTTGTGTAGCAGATGGAGTAACAAGAGATTTAAAAGATGGAACAGCTACTCCTTATCCTAAAACAGAAGAGGAAGTTTTAAAAGTAGTAGAAAAATATCCGAATCCTAGTGGAGCATATGAAGCAGCAAAGATTGTATGTGAAGAATTTGTAAGAGAAATATCTGTGCAAAAACAAAATAGGACAGAAGAAAAAATGAAAAAAATAGTAGAAAAAATAAATGATGCGGTTGGTAAAATCAATCAAGGTCGTACAATTGACTATTTAGCACAAGACTATTATTGTTGTGTTGCAGTAGGTGGCATAATAGTAAAAGAAAAATTAATCTGTTTTTCAATCGGAGATTGTAATATTACAGCATTAGATAAAAATAAAAACGTTGTTTTTGAAACCATTAATAATCATGCTTGGTTCGAAGACTTTGTAAGAGAAGAATATAGTAAAAAACCGGGATACGATTGGAATAAAAATGAATTTCGTAAAGAAATAAGAAAGATATACCGAAATCATCCGAATTTAAAAAAAGAGGGAAAAGACATCACTTTTGGTGTATTATCTGGTGAAAAAGAAGCTATGTATTATGTAGATACTTATACAGTGGATTTAAGTGAAGTACAATATATTTGTGCTTATTCGGATGGATGTGAACCAAATTTTGAAAATCAAGAAGAAATAGAAAAAACATTACAAGACCCACAAAAAACGGTAGAACAAGGAAAAGAGAAAACTTTAGTCATTTATGAAAAGGTTAGATAAAAGGAGGAAAAAATGGAGCGTAAACCGACACTTGCCTTAATTGTGGATGCACCAGGTTGGGCTTTTGATATTGCAGCACACATTATTCAAAATCAAGTAAAGGAAATATTTGATACAACTATTTTATATAGTAAAACGGAAACTTATCAAGATGATTTATATACTATTTTAAAAGAAGTTGAAAAAAGTGATGTCATTCATTTTTTTTGGAGAAAAACATTACTACAAATTCTTTCCGAAGAATTTAAAGAAAGATGTCAGCAAGATAATATCGATTATAAGCAATATGTAAAGAAATTAAAACCCAAGCTCTCTACTGGCATTTATGACCATCTTTTCATTGAGGACAAACAGTATCAACAGCTATTTGAAAAAGCTTGCCATCAATATGTAGTGAGTTCAAAAAAGCTATTTAAAATATATAACAGTTTACCAGATTATCCAAAACCGTATGGTGTATTAGGAGATACGTTTGAAAAGGAGTTTTTTTATCCACAAAAAGAAGAACGTTTTGAATTAAAGAATATTCAAAACAGACCACTTGTTATTGGCTGGGTAGGAAATAGTAATTGGAATAGTAGCCTAACAGATAAAAAGGGTAACCCAATTGATTTTAAAGGGTATCATACGATTGTAAAACCAGTTTTGGAAGACTTAATCCAACAAGGATATGAAATTCAAATAGAACTTGCTGATAGTAGCAAAAAAGTTATTCCAAATCATCAGATGCAAGACTATTATAACAAAATAGATATTTATTTATGTGCTTCTATTGTAGAAGGAACCCCAAAACCATTATTAGAAGCAATGGCTTGCGGAGTACCTGTGATTACAACAGATGTGGGAGTGGCAAAAGAAGTATTAGGAAAAGAGCAACAAAAAAATATCATAGGAGAAAGAAAAATAGGACAACTTGAGCAAGACAATCAAATAAGGGAAAGATTAAAGGAAAAAATGATGGAGTTCTATCAAAATAGAAAAAAATTACAAGTTTTACATAAGGAAAATAAAAAAATGGCACAACAAATAGATGATGAGGCGATGGGAAAGAAATACAGAGAGTATTTTCAATCTTTCTTAGAATAAACAAAGGGAGGAAAACAATGGATAAAATTTCTATTATTATACCAATTTATAATGCTGAAATGTATTTAAGAGAGGCAATCGAAGCAGTATTAAATCAAAGCTATAAAAAGTTAGAGGTTATTTTAGTAGATGATGGTTCAAAAGACCACTGTTTTGAAATTTGTAAAGAGTATGAAAAAAGGGACAAACGTATTCAAATTGTGAAAAAGGAAAATGGAGGGCTATCTGATGCTAGAAATGCAGGATTGAAAGTAGCAACAGGCGACTTTATTATGTTTTGTGATGCAGATGACTTTTTTGAATTAACTGCTTGTGAAAAAATGATAAAAGAAATCACAAAAAAAGAAGCGGATTTTGTGACGGCTAACTATATTTATACTTATCAAAACGGAGAGAAGTGGAATAAACCAGTTTTTCCAGCGGATAAATATTCTAATTTTGAACTTTCTATTGATGACCATTTCCGTTCTTTTTATGTTTTGAATTCAAGTGTGTGTAATAAGATTTTTCGAAAGAGTTTTTTAGATGAATTAGGAATCGAGTTTGTAAAAGGTCTTTATGCAGAAGATGCTATTTTTACTACTTTTTGCTTTATTAAGGCAAAGAAAGTAATTTATCTTCCAGATGTGATATATAACTATAGACAACGACAGGAAATTACTTCTATTTCCTATTCTTGTGATAGAGTCTATTTTGATAAAATTAATAAAGCTTACCAACTTATTTATCAAAACTTTAAAGACAATGGGGAAATTGGTTTTTATCGTTATATTTACGCAAAAAACATGAATTATATTATTTATAAATTAATTGATTCAAATAATGTAACAAAAGAAGAAAAAAAGAAAGTATTCCAAGAAATGAGATGGTTTTTTGTTTTAAGTAAACAGTTAGATGTTCCAGCTTGTCAAAAATGTATTAGGCGTGTGATTGATAGTATTGAGAAGAAAGAATATCATAAGGCATTAGCTTATTGTGATGTCATTCAGGAGGTTCGCTCGTATATGACAGGTGAAATAAAAGAAAATATGTCTAGACCAAAACAAGAAGATTATGCAAAAATGGCAGAAAAAGACATCGAATATACTAAGAAAAAAACAGATCAACAGGTTGGCTAAAAGGGGAGTAAAAATGGAAAAACAAGACCGAATTGAAAAATATTTTGCTTATGACAAAAAAGTATTAATAACTTGTGCTGATACAACAAATTTAGTAGAAAAGGCAAGACAAGTTCATGATTTAAGTCCTACTGTTACAGCAGCTTTTGGAAGGCTTCTGACGATGACGGAACTAATGGCAGCAAATGATGAAAAAACCCATAAATTAACGATTCAAGTCAAAGGAAATGGTCCAATTGGCATAATGCTTACTACCATGAATCATTTCCCAGAGGTAAAAGGGTATATAACCAATCCCTTCGTAGAACTTCCTTTAACACAAGAAGGAAAAATAGATGTAGCAGGAGCAGTTGGAAAACAAGGGTATTTAAATGTGATAAAGGATATTGGATTAAAAGAGCCATATATTGGAATGACACCAATTGTATCAGGTGAATTAGCAGAAGATTTTGCAAACTATTATGTAATATCAGAGCAAAAACCATCTGCTGTAGCACTAGGTGTTTTAGTTAGTAAAGAGGGAGTAAAAAGAAGCGGAGGTTATTTGATTACTCCAATGCCAGATGCGAAAGAAGATGAGGTTTCTAAACTAGAAAGTCAGATTTTTCAAGCAGGAGCCATTTCAAAAATGTTAGAAAAAGACTTGTCTATAGAAGACATTGTAAAAAGAATCACAGGAGATGAAAAGATACAAAAACTAGGGAAAAGCATTTTTCCTAGTTATCGTTGTGATTGTAGTAAAAAAATAATGGAACAAGCATTAGTAAGTATTGGAAAAGAAGAATTAGAGCAAATGATAGAAGAAGAGCAAAAAGCAGAATTAGTATGTCATTTTTGCCATAAAAAATATTTCTTTTCAAAATCAGAACTAGAAAATTTATTAGAAAATACAAAAAAATAGGGGGAATCAGAATGCAAAAATATGATTTAATTGTAATTGGAATGGGACCAAGTTCTATTTTTCTAGCTTATGAACTTATCCAGTTAAACCATTATCAAAATATACTATTAATAGAGGAAGGAAAACGTGTAGAACAGCGTAATTGTCCGATTGAAAAAGTGGGAAAATGTACAGAATGTAAACCATACTGTAATATTACTAGTGGGTTTTCAGGAGCAGGAGCTTTTTCAGATGGAAAACTCTCATTATATAATGAAGAAGATGAAGATATTTATGTAGGAGGAGACCTTCATCACTATATTGGAGTAGAAAAGACCAAACGTTTAATTGATTATGTAGATAACATTTACCTTGATTTTGGAGCAAGTGAACAATTAGAAGGAGTGGGTTATAAAGAGAAAGTAAAACCAATTAAAGAAAAAGCAAAAAAAGAAGGGGTCGATTTAATTAATATTCCGATTCGCCATTTAGGAACGGAAAAAGCACATGAGCTATATAAAAAATTAGAAGATTATTTAGAAGAACATCATATTTGTATGAAATTCGAAACCATAGCAGAAGACTTGATAATTGAGGAAGGAAAAGTAAAAGGTGTCATTTTACATGAGCTAAAAACAAAAGAGAAGATACAAGTTTATGCAGACCAAGTGGTTATTGCAGTGGGAAGAAAAGGAGCCAATTGGTTATCTAATATGTGCTTACAACATGAAATTGCGACGAAACCTGGTACAGTAGATATCGGAGTTCGTTATGAACTTCCAGATTCAGTTATGAAACAAATTAATCAATACATGTATGAAGGGAAATTTATAGGAAGGCCAGAACCGTTTAAAGATAAAGTAAGAACGTTTTGCCAAAATCCTAGTGGATTTGTTTCCACAGAAGTATATGATGATAAATTAATGTTAGTAAATGGACATTCCTATAAAAATAGAAAAAGTAAAAATACGAATTTAGCCATATTAGTATCTCATAATTTTAAAGACCCTTTTGACAAACCAATTGATTATGGTATTAATGTTGCCAAAAATGTAAATGAATTAGCAGCACAAGGCGTATTAGTACAAAGATTAGGCGATATTTATCGAGGAAAAAGAACGTGGAAACAGGAATTAGAAACCAATTCTTTAGAGCCAACTCTAAAAGCAGCAATAGCAGGGGACATTACTTTTGCTATAGGATATCGAACAATGACGGATATTTTAAACTTCATTAGGCAAATGGATAAAATTATAGAAGGGTTTGCAGACCCAGATAATTTACTTTATGCACCAGAAATTAAATTTTATAGTAATAAAATTGAAATAGATGAAAATTTTGAGACGAATATAGAGGGATTGTATTCGATAGGTGACGGTGGAGGAATGACAAGAGGACTTATGATGGCATCTTGCTCAGGTGTTCAAATGGCAAGAATTTTAGAGAAGAAAAGAACGAAAATGAAATAAAAAGAGGTATAACAAAAAAAAGATAGTGAAAACTAGTATTAGGTGATAAGAATGAAAATTTCTTGGGTAAAATCAAAGCTAGATACGAATAGTTTTCGCTTTTTTGATTCTTTAGGGATGAATGTTGTGAAAGTAGAAGACCTAGAAAATACAGATGATGTGTTACAAAAGCTAATTGACCAAAATTGCAGGACAATTGTTGTTTCTGAAGAGGTGGCTAGCTTTTCACAAGATATTATGACAAAATATGAAAAAGAAGATACTGTTCGTATTATTATTTCTCCTAGTAATCGAATATAAAAGTGAAATTCGCATATACTTTTGTTAAGAAATGGGGGCTAAAAATGAACCAATCAAGCAAAGTATATGATAATTTTGTAGTAAAATTAAATGAGAAAATGATGGAAGTAAAAAGAAAAAAATTCTCTCATTTAATTTTTTTGTGTATTGGAACAGACCGTGTAACAGGAGATAGTTTTGGACCATTAGTAGGACATAAATTAAAGGAACAATTAGGTCAAAAGTATAAAAATATACTAGTGATAGGAAATTTAAAAGAGCCTCTTTGTAGTACGAATTATCTTGAAAAGTTAAAGTTAGTTCATCAAATGGCGTCTAACCCCTATATTATAGCGATTGATTCTGCTTTTTCTAGACAAGAAGAGATTCGGAAAAATTGTGCTAAAAGAAGAAGGGATTCAATTAGGTAGAGGAATGAATAAAATAGGAGAAAAGATAGGAAATATTAGTATTCAAGGGGTTGTAGCAAAAGACTATAAGATTCCGAAACTAAATTTTACGGTCCTTCAGAATGTGCCGTTAGGTCTTGTTATGGATTTAGCACAGCAAACAGCAAACGGGATATGCCGTACGATAGAATATCATTAAAAGAAAGAACAATTTGTATAAACCTCCTAAAAATGGAAAAAATGATAAAAAGAAGAGTTAGGAGGAAACAAAAGATGGAGACAGAGAAATTAAAAAATATGATTGTTTTAAAAAATTTGCCCTCTAATTTGATTGAAGAGGCGTTTGTGGTAATCAAGCCAAATAAGAAAGTAACAGAATTGAAAGTAGCAAAAAAACAACAAAACAGATATGAAAAGAAAGAA
>DBFJJM010000015.1:0-5244 GCA_048393175.1 Candidatus Merdicola sp. | reverse complement strand
TTATTCTTTCCATCTTATCACCTTTGACGCTTTTGTTTTATTATACAAAATAAAAGAAGCCTTTTCAATGGAAAGTTTTACTATTTATAATACTTGTTTTGCCATTAAGTCATACCCTTCAAAGCCAGTGATTTCTATTGGTATAAAAGAACCAATACGAGTATTTTGCTGCTCCTTTTTTACATAAATAACACCATCGATTTCTGGAGCTTCTCTTTTTGAACGGGTAATATAATAATGGTGGCCTTTTGACTCTGCTTCTATCAGAACTTCTAGCCTTTTTCCAATTTGCTCTTGTTGTTTTTCTTGTACAATTTGGCTCTGTAATTCCATAATTTTTTGATAACGACTTTTCTTTGTCATCGGATGAATCTGTTCTTTTAGTTTAGCAGCAGGAGTTCCTTCTTCTCTTGAATAAGCAAATACTCCTAAACGGTCAAATTTTACCTCTTTTACAAAATGATATAGTTTTTCAAAATCTTCCTTTGTCTCTCCTGGAAATCCTACTATAAAAGTAGTTCTTAAAACCGCTTCTGGTATGTGCAAACGAATCTTTCGAATTAAGTTTCGGATACTTTGTTCATCACTTTTTCGATTCATTCTTTTTAAAACAGAGTCAGAAATATGCTGAAGAGGAATATCAAAATAAGGACAAATTTTATCCTGTCTTTTGATTACTTCAATTAAGGAATCATCAATACTTTCAGGGTATGCATATAAAAAACGAATCCATTTGATTTGCTTTATTTTACAAAGTTGGTCTAATAATTCTGCAAGAAGTGGTTTTCCATATAAATCTATTCCATACTTAGTTGTATCCTGTGCAATAATAATAAGTTCTTTTATTCCTTTCTCTGCAAGACTTTTTGCTTCTTCTAAAATATCTTCTTTTTTTCTACTGTGATATGGTCCTCGAATAAAAGGAATGGCACAATAGGTACAATGGTTATTACACCCTTCTGCTATTTTTAAATAAGCCATACGGTTTCCTGTTGTAATTTCTCTTGTTCGATATTCTAACTGTTTCGAACTAGTTACTATTTCTTCTTGTTTGGGGTCTAATTTTTCTTCTATTATTTTATTTACTTTTTCCCAAAAATGTGGATATTCTTCAATGGCTATCCAACTATCTACTTCTGGAATCAATTTTTTTAATTCAGTTTGGTAACGCTGCACTAAACATCCCATTACTATTAAAATTTTACATCTTTTCTTTTTGTATTGTGCCATTTCTAAAATAGTATGAATCGCTTCTTCTTTTGCAGAAGCAATAAAACCACAAGTATTAATAACTAAAATATCTGCCTTTTCTGGTTTATTTACAATAGAAAAACCATTTTTCTTAAATAAACCAATTGCCATTTCTGTATCTATTAGATTTTTACTACATCCTAATGAAATAAATCCTATGTTCATTGTTCCATCCTTTACTAATCATTACTAAACATATGCTTTCTTGTCATTTCTAGTAAGTTTAACTTTGTAAATCCAAAAACCTGTGTTTTAGAACGGTCTTTTTTTAATTTTTCTATTAGCAGTTTTTCAATTTCTTTTTCATGTTCTTCTTCTTGCATATCAATATAGTCAATAATAATAATTCCACCAATATCACGTAAACGAATTTGTTTTGCAATTTCTTCTGTTGCTTCTTTATTTACTTTCAAAACAGTTTGTTCTAAACTTTTGGCTCCTGTATATTTTCCTGAATTAACATCAATAGCAGTTAATGCTTCGGTTTTATCGATTGTTATAAATCCTCCACATTTTAACCATATTTTACGGTTTTCGGCTTTCTCTAATTGTTTTTTTAAGTCATATTGCGAAAGAAGCTCGTCCTCTTGTTTTAAATTTATCATTACTTTTTCGAAAGATAATTTATGCAAAGTCTCTTTTGTTTCTTCATATATCTTTTTATCATCTACTAAAATTTGATTTCCTTCTTTTCCAATTGTATCAAACAACAATCGTTCTAATAAGTTATTATTTTCTTCTAATAAAATAGGTACTTGGTCTTGTTTTTGTTTGACTAATTTTTCAATCTTCTCCCATCTAGCAATAACAGATTTTAAGTCTTGTGTTAGCTCTTGTTTTGCTTGTCCCATACTAGCCGTTCGAATAATCGCACCATAACCAGATGGCAGAATTTCTTTTACTATTGCAAGTAAACGATTTTTTTCCTTTGCTTCTTCTATTTTTTGAGAAATAGTAATAATATCTGTCTGTGGCATAAAAACAAAATATTTACTATTTAAACTAATATGAGTAGAAATTCTAGCTCCTTTTTTATTGGTACTATCTCTTTTTACTTGTACCAAAATAGTTTTACCAGGCTTAACTACTGTTTTTATTGGAATTTCTTCTATTTTTTCATCAGAAATCACATCTTTTTTTGTAATATCTTTTTTGGGTAATAAATCTTTTAAATGAATAAAAGTATTTTTTCCTTCTCCAATATTAACAAATGCAGCTTGCATTCCTTGTAATACATTTTCTACTCTCCCTAGATATATATTTCCTTCTATTCTTGCATTTTCTTTACTTTCTTCATATTTTTCTAATAAAATTCCATTTTCTATAATGGCATATATTTTCTTTCCCGCTTCTTCTTTATGAATAATTAATTCTTGCATAATGACTCCTTTTTAGTTAAATTGATTCATTGCCCTATCTATTCCTTGCATGATTATAGTTTCGATTGAGGCTGCTGCTTGGTTCGTTGCTTTTTCTAAAATTTGTCTTTCTTGTTGGTTTAGTCTTCCTATTACATAGTTTATTTTATCTTCTAAAAACTCTGGTCTACCAATTCCAACACGTATATGGATAAAGTCTTGTGTTTGCAGCTCAGAAATGACCGATTTCATTCCATTATGACTTCCGGGTCCTCCTGTTTTACGAATTTTAATGATTCCTTTTTCAATATCCATATCATCATAAACCACAATTAAGTTTTCTGGTTTTATTTTATAAAAAGCCATATACTCTCGTACTGCTGTTCCGCTTAAATTCATATAGGTTTGTGGTTTAACGAAAACCACCTTTTCCTCTTGTATCTTTCCTGTACCATATAAGGCATGAAATTTTTGCTTTGTTACTGAAATCGAATGCCTTTTGGCTAGTTTATTAATGGTATCAAATCCCATATTATGCCTTGTACTAGCATAGTCTGGTTCAGGGTTTCCCAATCCTACTATTAAATACATTTCTTACCTCTTTTTTCTTTTTTCCTTTTCTATTTTACCTTGTATTTACATAATTTGCAAGGTCTATTACCAAATTCTTACCCCTTCTATATGAAAATAACGGATTTTTTGATAAGAATAACTTTCTAAATCTCGGTAATATGAGTCAAAGGTGTGTGTTGCAACAGAAATTTGTTTTTCCTTTCCTACCACAAATAAAGAATGAGCAAACTTTTGCCCATTAAAAGATAATTGTATCATGTCTCCTATTTGCAACTCTTGTTTTAAACATTCTCTCCCATAGGGACCCACTGATTGATTTTTTCTTAAAAATTGATATAGAAATTCCACTCCAGACCAAGAAGGAGATTTATCATTTCCATTTTGATAATACCAGCCTTTTTCTTTTGTATAATTCATTACTCCGCCTCCGGCAAAAATGCATTGAGAAACAAAATTAGTACAATCTCCTCCTAGTGAATCAAAATTATAATAAACAGGATTACGAAGGTATGCCCATTTTTCTGCATACTGTCTTGCTTTTTCTCTATCATATCCTTTTTCTTTCATGTTATCACCTATTGTATAGTACGATATCGTTTCTTTTGTTGTGAAAAAAAGAAACGATTTTCCCAATGTCATTAACTTAAGAAAAAAACAAGGAAATTCTTAAAGCGAATTTTCTTGCTTTTTTCTTAATCTTTTAAATCATATCCTTTGTATTTATTTTTTTACTTCATTTCCTATAATTAGGCACAACAAATAATACTCCTCTTAATTCTATTTTAAAATGTCTTTCTTTTATTTATATAATGCTTGTTTTTGCTAATTTTATTTCTTGGATATTTGCGATTTTCTCGAACGGGTACAAGATATTTTAATATTTTATATTCTAATTCTTCCACCATTTTATCTTTCCTCTTCTTATCTTCTTCCAATACTATATATATCATATCTTCTTTTAATAGTCCTATTGCCATATTTTTATTTACTCTCATTTTATATTTGTACTTCTCCTTTTGACTCTCTGTTTTTTCATTTACTTCGTTTTCAAATGATTGTACGATATTATATACTAGCATTTGGCTTAATATTTCTTGTTCTATGATTGGTTTCTTACTACTGCTGATTGTCTCTATTTTTAGCTTTCTTTCAAAGTATGATAGGTCTGCTCTATTTTCCATCTTAGCTTATACAATTCTGCAATATCTGTGTAGGTAAATTCCATTCCTAAATTAGTTGCTAAAATTTCTTCTTCTCCTGTTTCTAGTTTAAACTTAACCATTCTTATTTTTATACTTTTGTGTTTCATGAGTTCTTCATACAATTCTGGATTCCTTTTTCGGTAATATCTTACTCTATCATATTGATATTTGATTTCTATCTCCTCATCTTGAGTTTGCCTATTTTCAATATATTCTTTGTAGTCTGATGATTTTAGTCTCGTTACAAATTTTTCATTACTCTTATTTGAATAAAAAAAATCTTCTACACTTCTGTAATTTTTATCTTTTAATCTTATGATAGGTGTATCTATTATGAGTTCTTTAGCATGCTTTAAATGTTCTTTTTCCATTTCTAGTTCACTACTTCTATATGGTTTTATTTGCGTATCTATTATATATCCATTTAGAACATCTACCATAGCTGATACGGTGGCTCTTGCACAACTTTCCTTTACTGCTGTTGTATATACTTCTCGATTTGCTTTGGTATTGGGTAATTCAAAGTCACTACCATCAATAGCGGTAACAACATAGCCCTTATACAATTTCACTTCATCTTTACATTCATTGTAGAAAATGTTTAACGTACCATCATTAAGATATCGGAATACATCTGGATTTAATTTTTCTCTTTGTTTGAGTAATCCAGGAGAACTAATATCTTGATAGCCAGTTATTCTTAAAAATTTATATTGTTCCGTTTTGGAAGACAACCCTTTCTTATTTAAATTATATTCAATTAATTGTCTAGGACCAATTTTTCTAGTCCTACTAAAGTCTTGTTTTCTTTTTCTAGACTTCTCAATGATTATACTTGTCCTTAGTTCTTGTGTGATGAA
>DBFJJM010000014.1:0-5609 GCA_048393175.1 Candidatus Merdicola sp. | reverse complement strand
ATATAATAATTCTGAGGAATGTTGTTATATCAATGGTTTAACTTTAACAAGAGTTGTATTTAAATACGTCTGAACTATACTTAATTAAATTCTTTCCCAGTTTAACTTTAACAAGAGTTGTATTTAAATCTTATATGTGTTTTTGATACCCCAGATTTTTCTGCTAGTTTAACTTTAACAAGAGTTGTATTTAAATTTTAAGGTGCAAATTATGTGGACATTCTTTAGTAAGTTTAACTTTAACAAGAGTTGTATTTAAATATAGATATTCTAAAAACAGCTTAAAATTGATTGTAGGTTTAACTTTAACAAGAGTTGTATTTAAATCTTGTTTCTGTTCCGATAAGCATGTACACTGCAACAGTTTAACTTTAACAAGAGTTGTATTTAAATAAGAAAGCTCTCCTTGCTCTTGTTATGCCTTCTCCAGTTTAACTTTAACAAGAGTTGTATTTAAATCTAAATAAAGGAGAATTTAAAGGTAAATATCTTTTTGTTTAACTTTAACAAGAGTTGTATTTAAATCATTTATATGTTCCATATTTTAATCTATGGTTGCATGTTTAACTTTAACAAGAGTTGTATTTAAATTTACCTTTTGCAGTTCTTTTTCTTGTTGTTTTAAAAGTTTAACTTTAACAAGAGTTGTATTTAAATATCATTCGAATACTTATGTGTAAAGAATATATTAGTATCAAAAGACTAGACTAATGTCCTACTTTAGGGCGTTGCTTTTTTATTTGTAAGAAATAAAAAATAAGCTATTGGGAATACTTGTATCAGGTGATATAATGAAAAAGAAGACGGTTTTATTAACAGGTGCAGGGTCTGGATTGGGAAAAGAAGCAGCACTTACTTTAGCTAAAAGAGGGCATCATGTAATTGCTACTGTTTTGTATGAAGAGGAAAAAATAGAGTTAGAAGAAATAGCAAAAAAACAAGGATTACATTTAATTTCTTTTGTATTAGATATTCGCAAGCAAGAAGATAGAGAAAAAATGTATTCTTATTCTTTTGATGTTTTTTTTGCCAATGCTGCTATTGGAGAATCGGGTTCTGTAAGTGAAGTTCCGATAGAAAAAATTAGAGAAGTATTTGAGACAAATATCTTTGCTAATATTACTTTAGTCCAGATGGTAATAAAAAACATGGTAGAAAAGAAAAAAGAGGGGAGAATTGTTTTTTTAGCTTCTTTAGCAGGGAGAATTCCGATGCCATTTCTTTCCCCATATTGTGCATCTAAAGCAAGCATTGAGATATTTGCTACGTGTTTAAGGCAAGAAATGAAATTATTAAAACAAAATCATATAGAAATTGCTATTATTGAACCAGGAGCATATGCAACAGGATTTAATAAAGAGAATAATGAAAAAATGTATGAATGGATGGGGCAAAGCTCCTATTTTTATTCCATTATAAATAAAATAAAACAGGTACAAGAGAAAGTTTGGAACTTTATAGAAATAAAGCCATTTGATTCCATTATTAACAAATATGTTAAGGTTGTAGAAACAACAAAATTAAGACCGCGTTACTCGGCACCTTGGTATCAAACATGCTTAATACAACTAGGAAGAATAA
Organism: Candidatus Merdicola sp.; assembly: GCA_048393175.1. GTDB lineage: Bacteria > Bacillota > Clostridia > TANB77 > CAG-508 > Merdicola. The sequence goes on along the minus strand of DBFJJM010000014.1, from coordinate 4,028 downwards.
TAGGAATGTAATCTAGAAAAAACTATTTCAATCATACATAAAAGTATGATATAATGCCAAAAGAAACAATAAATCGAAGTATGAGGGGCGTAATAGATTGAGTAATATAAATAAAACAATGATGCAATATTTCGAATGGTATTTGCCAGAAGAATGCGGATTATGGAATCGTATTACAAAAGAAGCAAATTATTTAGATAGTATTGGAATTACTGCTATTTGGTTACCTCCAGCTTATAAAGCAGCAGGAGGTAAATATGATACTGGATACGGAGTATATGATTTATATGACTTAGGTGAGTTTGACCAAAAAGGTTCCATTGCTACTAAATATGGTACAAAAGACGAATATATTAATGCGATTAAAGTGTTAAAAGGAAACAATATAGAAGTATATGCAGATATTGTTTTAAACCATAAATTAGGTGCAGATGGAACAGAAAAAGTTCTAGCAGTAGAAGACTTGGCAAATGATAGAACCGTTTCCATTTCTGAGCCACAAGAAATGGAGGCATGGACACGTTATGAATTTCCGGGAAGAGGAGAGAAATATTCGTCTTTTAAGTGGAATTGGACTCATTTTCATGGTGTGGATTGGGATGAAAAAACAAAAAGAAATGGAATTTTTAAATTTTATGGTAAGAATTGGGACAAGCAAGTAGACAAAGAGAACGGAAATTTCGACTATCTAATGGGAGCAGATGTTGATTTTAATAATGTAGATGTAGCAGACGAATTGAAAAAATGGGGAAAATGGTATTGGGATACTACTAATGTAGATGGATTTCGATTAGATGCAGTAAAACATATGAGAGCTAATTTTTTTGATGATTGGTTACAGGAATTGCGTGAATATACAGGGAAAGAGTTATTTACTGTTGGAGAATATTGGACTACTAATTTAGGAGCTTTATTAAATTATTTACAGGAAACTAAAAGTGTCATGTCTTTATTTGATGTTCCTCTTCATTATAACTTATTTAATGCATCAAATAGTAATGGAAATTATGATATGCGTACAATTTTAGATAATACTTTAGTAAAAGAAAAACCAGAACTAGCAGTTACTTTTGTGGATAATCATGATACACAACCGGAACAAGCATTAACCTCTTTTGTAAGGGAGTGGTTTAAGCCATTAGCCTATACTCTTATCTTACTTCGTAAAGAAGGTTATCCTTGTGTGTTTTATGGAGACTATTATGGTATTTCACATGACCAGCTTCCGCCTAAAAGGTCTATGATTGAAAGGTTATTAAAAGCAAGAAAATATTTTGCTTATGGAAGGCAGAACGATTACTTTGACGACCCTAATATTATTGGATGGACAAGAGAAGGAGATTATGACCATCCAGATTCTGGAATGGCAGTTATTATGTCTGATAATTGCGGAGGTAGTAAACAAATGAATGTAGGAACAAGACTTGCTAATACCGTTTTATATGATTGCACGGGAAATATGCAAGAAACAGTATATATTGACCAGGAAGGAAATGGCATTTTTTATTGTGGAGGCGGAAGTGTTTCTGTTTGGGTAAAAAAAGAAAATCGTTATACCAATTAGTAAAGGAGCAGAAATGAAAATATTAATTGTAATTGACCAATTTGATAGTGGAAATAACGGAACAACAATGTCGGCAATTCGTTTTGCTAAAGCATTAGAACATCATGGAAATGAAGTATATATTGTAAGTACTGGAAAAGAGGCACAAAATAAATATGTAGTAAAAGAATTGCCTCTGTTTCCTATTGTTTCTCATATCGTACATTCTCAAGGAATGCGATTTGCATTGCCAGACAAGAAAACATTAAAAGAGGCGATACGAGGAATGGATGTTGTTCATTTTTATCTTCCTTTTGGGTTGTCGGTACAGGGATTAAAAATAGCAAAGGAGTTAGGTGTTCCATATACAGCGGCTTTTCATATGCAACCAGAAAATATCACTTATACAATAGGTCTTGGAAAAAAAGAAAAAATAAATGATATAATTTATCGATTTTATCGTAATAAGTTTTACAACCAATTTAAACATATTCATTGCCCTAGTCAATTTATTGCAGAAGAATTAAAAAGAAATGGATATACAGCAAAATTACATGTTATTTCAAATGGGGTAGACCCAGAGTTTATTTATAAAAGAAAAGAAAAACAAGGAAGATTAAAAGATAAATTTGTGATTACTATGATTGGAAGATATTCTAATGAGAAAAGACAAGATGTTTTAATAGAAGGGGTTGCAAAATCAAAATATGAAAAACAAATTCAATTAGTCCTTGCTGGAAAGGGATTAAAAGAAAAAGAGTATAGAGAATTAGGAAAAAAATTGACAAATGCTCCTATTTTACAATTTTTTGAAAAAAAGGACTTGTTAGAATTATTAACTATGACGGATTTATATGTCCATAGTGCAGATGCAGAAATAGAAGCAATTTCTTGTATAGAAGCTTTTTCTAGAGGCTGCGTTCCTATTATTTCGAATTCACCAAAATCTGCTACGAAACAGTTTGCTTTAGGAGAAAATAACTTATTTGAACATGGAAATGCACAAAAATTAGCAGAGAAGATAGACTATTGGTTAGAACATCCAGAGGAAAGAAAAAATATGGAAGAACAATATAGCCAGTATGGAAAGGACTTTAGTATTGATAAAAGTATTCTAAAAATAGAAGAGATGTTTAAGGAAGCAATTTCCGACCAAAGGGGAGAAAAGAAAGCATAAAAAACAGAAAAATGCATATAATAGAATAAAATAAGGCAAGAAGGGTTGACAACTAAGAGGAAACGAGTTATACTAAAACTCGTACTATATATCGCGGGGTGGAGCAGTTGGCAGCTCGTTGGGCTCATAACCCAAAGGTCGTAGGTTCGAGTCCTACCCCCGCAACCAAAAGTATAGAGCCAAGCTAGATTCATTACAATCTGCTTTGCTCTATTTTTAGGTTCAAAGTCAATAGTTGGGGTAGAATACCTGAAAAGTATTCTGTCTCGGCTTTTTTCTTGGTTTAGAAAATGGCGGCTAAAAAAGACTGAAAATAGTCACTTTTGTGCAACTCAAATAAACCAATAATCATAATTGGTAATATATGGTGTTTCCTTTCTCTATGTGTTTTAATTTTCTATTAATAATATTCTTACCTTGAAATTTGTAAAGTTTCTATATAATTTTGCTTTAATTGATTCCAATAATTTAAGTAAAACAAAATATCATTAGGGTGATATTTTAAACATCGCGAAATTCGAATATACAAGATAATAAGTAATAAATGTTGTATTTTTTCTTTTGGTTCTGAAATAAATTCATAAAGAGACGATAAGGGCAATTGTTTCAAAAGTTCAGCATTAGAAGTAACGGCAAATAAAATATCATATAAGGGGTCTCCTATTATTGGTAAAGGGTCAATTACTCCTACTAATTTTTTATTTTGCTTTATAAAATTATGAGTTCCAAAATCTCCATGTAATAATTTTTTTTCAAAAGGATAATTTTTTAAGTTAGAAACAGCCATAGAAACCAAAGCATTTTCTGAAATATATTCTTTTACCGTTTGACTACTAGAAGCCACTTGATTTTCTAAAAAGGTAGACCAAGAATCTACTGTTTTGTACAAAAAACCGTAGCCTTTTTTAAAACAATCAGAATAACAAGAAACAATAGATACAATATTTTTTAAGGTATCTGGTACATCTTCTACTTTTTTCATTGTTTCTCCAGGAATAAATTTATATACTACAAATTCATAGCTCTTATCAATATAAAGAATTTTTTGTAATTTCTCGTGTCGTGTTTTTCTTAAGAATTCCACTTCTGCTTTTAAATTTTTTTTCTTATTTTGTTTTATTAAATACGAATCATTTAACAACAATACTTTACTGTCTGTACCATCATAAAAATAATGATGTGTAAGATAGGGCAGTTTAAAATATTTTAAAACTTTCTGTATAATTTTTTGGTCTTTTTCCTCTATTTTTTCCATTTGTCCCTCCTACCATAATAAAACAAAAAATTGAAAAATAATAATTTCAGTTC
>DBFJJM010000013.1:0-19021 GCA_048393175.1 Candidatus Merdicola sp. | reverse complement strand
AAACTTTTTTAAAATTGTTTCACATTCTGTTTGTAAAACACCAGCTTCAATTTGAAGTTTGTGGTTAAAAGGATACTCCGTTAAATTTATAATTGACCCACATGCTCCAGCTTTAGGGTCCTTTGCCCCAAAATATAACTTTCGAATTCTAGCATTTAGAATCGCTCCCATACACATCGGACATGGCTCTAATGTTACATATAAATCACAATCTGTTAGCCTCCAACGCTGTAGTTTTTTACTTGCTTTTTCAATAGCAATCAACTCCGCATGTTTTAATGTGTTTTTCTTCGTTTCTTTCAAATTATGTCCTTTTGCTATTATGTTTCCTTCTTTTACAACCACTGCACCGATGGGAATCTCTTCCTTTTGATACGCTTTTAAAGCTTCTTTAACCGCTTCTATCATGTATTTTTCTTGTTCCATATCTTCCTCATTCTTTTTTTATAAAAATGGTGCGCTTAGCAGGAATCGAACCTGCGGCCTCTCCCTTAGGAGGGGAGCGCTCTATCCAACTGAGCTATAAACGCATATAGGGTTTCATCCTATAGAATCATTCATCAAAAGAAACCTTATTTATTATATCATACTTTTTTGAATAATCAACTTTTGTTGTTCGTTTTCTTTTGCCATTTTTTGAAATACATGGTTATAGTCTTATAGATAAATGTTTTGAGGCTTACTTAAATGTAAAATTCTCATTATATAAAAAGACAGGACATGAACTGAACCCAAAAGTTAGACCTTTTTGATTGAATTTAACTAGGCTACTAACAAGGAATGAATTCTGTAATTTGCAGGACTCATTCTTTTTTGCTTTTCCGATTAGTTTCTTTTTGCCTATTAAAACATATCCTCATAACTTGACTGCTAATATCTTTTTAATATTTTCATTTTAGTATACTTGGAGAGTCTTTTCCATTTTTCCATTCTTTTTTGGATTGAATTTTCCTTTCTCTTTTTGTATAATACTATTAACTTTGAAATTAGGAGTAATTTATGCAAAAAATTTTAGGAAATATGAGAAAAGCAATTGAAGAATTTGAAATGATTGAAGAAGGAGATAAAATTGCGGTAGCTTTTTCTGGGGGAAAAGATTCTACAACTTTACTAATGGGGCTAAAAAATTTGCAACGTTTTTATCCAAAAAAATTTAGTCTTGTTGCCATTAGTGTAAATCCCGGATTCGATTTCTTTGATACCTCTGTTTTGCAAAAGACTTGTGAGAATCTAGATGTACCTTTTATAGAAGCAACTTCTCATATTAAAGAAATTGTATTTGATATCCGAAAAGAGAAAAATCCTTGTTCTCTTTGTGCTAATTTAAGAAGGGGAATTTTAAATAGTTATGCTATTGAAAATGGATGTAATAAAATTGCACTAGGACATACAGAAGATGATGTTTTAGAAACGTTTTTACTTGACTTGTTTTATGGAGGTAGTATTCACACTTTTTCTCCTAAGTCCTATATGGACCGTTCTAATATTACTTTAATTCGCCCGTTAATCTATACGTCTGAAAAATATATTCGAAATTTCATTAAAAAAAGCGAAATCAAAATTATGCCAAAGGCTTGCCCTATGGACGGTTATTCTAAAAGAGAAGATATGAAAGACCTTCTTGTTTATCTTCAAAAGGATATTCCTAGAGTGCGTTCTAATTTATATGGAGCAATTAAAAGAAGTAATATAACTGGATGGAACAAAAAGAAAAAGTAAGTTTTCATTTTGACTTACTCTTTCTTTTTGCTTATTGTTTAGCTATTTGTTTCATTGCTTCTGTTAGTTGGGTTAATTTTTCTTCTGCGTCTTTCATAGAGATTGCCTTTACACCCATATAGAATTTAATTTTTGGTTCTGTACCAGAAGGGCGTATACAGCACCAGCCATCTTGTTCTAACTCATAATATAATACATTAGAAAATGGTAAATTAGTCGGTTCTTTTTCTCCTGTTTGCTTATTATAAATACTTCCTTCTTGATAATCTCTGACTCTTAAAATTGCATTGTTTCCTATTTTTGTCAATGGATTTTTTCTTAATTTTTCTAATATCTGCTTAATTTTCTCACTTCCGTCTGCTCCTTCTAAAGTTATAGAAAGAATTCCTTCTTTATAATAGCCATATTTTTCATAAATAGTTATCATTTGGTCCCATAAAGTTAGTCCTTTTCTTTTATAATAAGCGGCTGCTTCGCATAGTGCCATTACTGCTACAATTGCATCTTTATCTCTAGCGTGCGTACCAATTAAACAACCATAACTTTCTTCGAATCCAAAAAGATATTCATATTGTTTATTTTCTTCAAACTGTCTAATTTTTTCTCCAATAAATTTAAATCCAGTTAAGACTTCGATTAATTTAATTTGATATTCTTTGGCTATGGCATCTGCTAAGTTAGAGGACACAATCGTCTTGATAAGTACTCCTTTGGGTGGTAAAAGTCCTTTTTCTTTTTTTTGTGATAATTCATATTCTGCCAGTAATAAGCCCGACATGTTCCCTGTAAAGGAACAATATTCTCCTGTTTTAGAATCTTTTGCGTAAACTCCTAAACGGTCTGCATCTGGGTCTGTTGCAAGCACAATATCCGCATTTTTTTCTTTTGCTAACATTATTGCTAAATCAAATGCTTTTTTATCTTCTGGATTAGGATAATCGACTGTTGGAAAATCCCCATCCGGATTTTCTTGTTCTGGAACAATATAAACATGTTCAAATCCTAGTTCAGAAAGAATTCTTTGAACTGGAACTTTTCCTGTGCCGTGTAGAGGAGTATACACAATTTTCAAGTCCTTTTGTTCTTTAATCACTTGTGGATTTAGCACTAATTGTTTAATCGTTTGAATATATTCATCATCTAATTGTTCTCCCACTATATGATACAGACCTTTTTCTTTTGCTTGGCTTTCTGTTATCCATTGAATTTCAGAATAGTTTTTTATGTTCCTTACTTCCTGAATAATTTCTTTGTCTTTTGGTGCTACAATTTGTGCCCCATCTTCCCAATAAACTTTATACCCATTATATTTCGGTGGATTATGGCTAGCAGTAATCATAATTCCTGCAATACAATTTAACTTTCTAACTGAAAAAGACAATTCTGGAACTGGTCTTAAAGATTCAAATAAGTAGGTTTTAATTCCATTCGCATTTAAAATAAGTGCTGCCCTATGTCCAAACTCTTTTGACATATGTCTAGAATCATAAGCTATGACTACTCCTCTTTGCTCTGCTTTTTGTTTTTTAATATAACAAGCTAATCCTTGTGTCGCTTTTCCTACTGTATAATAATTCATGCGATTGGTTCCCGCACCAATTATTCCCCTTAATCCAGCTGTTCCAAATTCTAATTCTTGATAAAATCGGTCTTTAATTTCTTCTGGATTGTTCTTTATTTGTTTTAATTCTTGTTTGGTCTGTTCATCAAATTCTTCACTTGTACACCATTTTTCATATTCTTTTAAATATTCCATTTTTTTCCTCCTCAAGGCAAAAGTAAGGTGCCATTTTACTAGCACCCTTTCTTTTTTTCGTGAAACTCCTTATATAACTTTCTAGCTGTTTCTGGACTATCTACACCTGTTGCATTTTTGACAGGAGCAAATTCTTCTTCTCTTTTTACTCTCATAATAGCCATACTGTCTAAACTTGAAAAGGCATCAAAGATAAATGCTTCATATTTATATGCATTTGGCTTATCTGGTACAACTTTCTCACCGTTTTGGTCAATATAGCTCGCCTTTTTAAAAGCAGAATGATAAGGAAGTTTAGTTTGTGCTATTTTTGTAATTCGTTTTATATTAAACAAATTACACAAAATGTGAGATTCTCCATATACAAGCTCTCCTTTTTCGTCTCTTGCATTTGCCATTTCCTCAGAAATTTCAGTATATTCAATAACACTTGGCTTTCCATTTCTAGTACAAAATACTCCCACATGTTCTTCTGGTCCAGCTTTTACTACAGATTTCCCTGCTGCTAGACAATTTTTTGTTTCTGCTAATCCCATCAAAACAGGGTCTACCATTTTTACTAATACATTGTCTACTCCACCAATAAAAATCCATTCAATTCCGTCTTGTAACATTTTATCATAAGCGCCTGATTTTACAATGGCTTCAAAAGTCCCTCCATGTCCATCTGCTGCTAATTTTACAAGTCCATCTTCTCCAATTAGGATTTTACCATCTTCTCCTAACATAGGAAGTTCCCCTTGAATAAAAAAAGTGATTTTTTCTTTTGGGTAATCAAAATAATTGTTTTGCTCAAAAAAGTTTTTTGTTTGTTCATAATTTTGATTACTTGTCATAATATACCAAGAAATATATACACCATATTTTTCTTTTGCTTCTTTTAATGTGTCACAAAGAATTTCAAATAAAGATTTATGGTTCTGTAACCCTAAATCAAAGGTTCCTTTTGGTCCATTATGTCCTAGTCTTGTTCCTTGTCCTCCTGCCATAGTAACAGTAGCCAATTTTCCTTCTTGAATTCTTGTTCTACCAAGTTCTTGATATTTGTGATAGGTTTCTTGTGACATTTTACTTTTATCTTCATAAGCAATTGGTTCAATTTTATCTTGACCAAAATCTACTTGCTCTCTACTTTGGTCATATAATTTTTTCATAAGGTCAAAATCAATTGTTAAAATTTGATTCAACAATTCTTGCTTTTGTTCTGTTTCAAGTTTGTCATAACATACTAATAAGTGTTCTTGGTCATACCTTTTTAAAATACGTTTTACTTGCTCATATTTTTCATCCATATGAATCTGCTCCTCTTTTTTTATTTTAATATTAAATTATTTTTCTATCTTATAATAGATGAATCGTTTCGTCAAGAATTATTCAACGATTTTTTTCTTTTGATAATTTTCAAAAACTTCTGTTATTTCTTTTTCTCCTGATGTATTTAAAATTTTATCATGAGAATCTAATATTTCTTGAATATTTTGATTAAATTCTAGTACTTCATAGCAATCAATAATATTTACTTTTACTGTTTGTTTTTCAAAATATTTTTGAATATTCGAATGATAAATCTGTCTATATTGCTCTTTCCCCATTAGAATAAAATTAATTTCTTCTGCTTTGATTTCTTTCATTTCTACTTCAAAGTCTTTATATTTATATCGTATTTTTTGTTCCCAATGAATATTCATAATCTCTTTTTTTAATGTTTCTTTTAGATTCGTTTTTGCTAATAACTTTTTTACAATTGGCTTTAAATTATCTTCTAATAGAGTATATACTGCTTTTCTTTCTTCAATTTTTGCAGCGATATATGGTAGTAGCATAGTAATTAGATGAACATCACTAACATAAAAGCTACACATTTTTTTAAAGTCCTTTTCTTTTTCGTACATTGTATACCTCCATTTTTTTATTTTACTTCCAAATTTTACCATCCTTTATTCTTTAAGTCAATGTAAATCGTAATCATAATTTCGACAATTCTTTTTTAATACTGAATAAATTTTCTAAATTTGTTAATACTTTTTATAAAGATAATTTTTAACAATTTATACTGAATTTATAAAAGGAGGATTTCTATGAGAAAACTTTTAAACTTTATCAAACATCCCAAAATTAAACTAGTATTTATCCTTATTCTTCTTTTTTCTTGTTACGTCATAATTGCTGCACACTCTTACGTAAATGCTGTTTCAAAAGATTTAGCAAATAGTGTTTTTCGCTTACATGTTGTTGCAAATAGTGATACAAAAGAAGACCAAGATTTAAAATATGTTGTAAGAGACCATATTATTTCTTATATGAAGTCCTTAACAACCAATACAACAACAAAAGAAGAAGCAATTAAAATTGCAAAAGAGCATCGTTATGAATTTGAAAAAATTGCAAAACAAACAATTCAAGAACAAGGCTTTCATTACGATGTTACGATTCATTTTGGAAATTTCTTTTTTCCTACTAAAACATATGGAGATATTTCTTTACCAGCAGGAGACTATGACGCTCTCCGCATAGAAATTGGAAAAGCAAAAGGGCAAAATTGGTGGTGTGTCATGTTCCCTCCTCTTTGTTTTGTAGATGTTTCATCTGGTATTGTTCCTGACGAATCTAAAGAAGTAATGAAAGAAAGTCTATCTGAAGAAGAATATAAACTAATTTCAGAAGGAAATGCACAACAGCAATCAGATTCCGATATTAAATTAAAATTTAAATTAATCGAATTTTTACAAAACACCAAATTGTTTACTGCAAAAAATTAGTTTTTCTAATAAATGAGTTGTCAAAATAGGAAGATTATGATATATTGAAATAAAATAGAGTGTTATACACTCTATTTTATTTTGCAAAAGAATGTAATTCGATACTGGGGGTAACAATTTTGGACAAGTTAGTCATAACTGGTGGAACACCATTAAAAGGAGAAGTTTTTATTAGTGGAGCAAAAAATGCAGCAGTTGCTATTTTGCCTGCTACTCTTTTAATTGATGGTATTTGCACAATTGAAAATATACCTAATATAAGTGATGTAAAAATATCTTGTGAAATTTTAAAAGAAATTGGTGCAGAAATTAAATGGGTAGAACCAAATACTGTAACGATTGATACTAGAGAAATTTGCTGTACAAAAGCACCTTTAGAATTAACAAGAAAGTTTAGAGCCTCTTATTATATTGTAGGAGCTTTACTGGGTAGATGTAAAGAAGTAGAAGTTGGGCTTCCTGGTGGTTGTAATTTAGGAGCAAGACCAATTGACCAACATATTAAAGGTTTTGAGGCATTAGGTGCAAATGTAGAAGTAGAACAAGGAAAAATTCATGCAAAAGCAAAAAGATTAGTCGGAACCTCTATTTACATGGATATTTCTTCTGTCGGAGCGACGATTAATGTAATTCTCGCCTCTGTTCTTGCAGAGGGAACTACAATTATCGATAATGCTGCAAAAGAACCTCATATTGTTGATGTTGCTAACTTTTTAAATACAATGGGTGCAGATATTCGTGGTGCTGGTACAGATATGATTAAAATTAATGGAGTAAAAGCACTACACGGTAATGCCACTTATAGTGTTGTCCCAGACCAGATTGAGGCAGGTACATTTATGCTTGCAGCAGTTGGGTCAAGAGGGGATGTTACAATAAAAAACTGTATTACTAAACATTTAGAACCAATTACTGCTAAAATATTAGAAATGGGAGCACACGTAGAAGATGAAGATGGTGATACACTTCATGTTTGGTGTAATAAAAGACCCAACAAAGTAAATATTAAAACTCTGCCGTATCCTGGTTTTCCTACTGACTTACAACCACAAATTGGAGTTGTTCTTTCTACTGCAAAAGGAACAAGCATTATCAACGAAAGTATTTGGGAATCCCGTTTTCAATATACTGCCGAATTAAACAAAATGGGAGCTAATATTACTCCTCAGGGAAAAACTGCCGTATTGGAAGGAGTAGACCGCTTATCTGGTGCTCCTGTGTATTCTACTGATTTACGTGCTGGTGCTGCTCTTATTATTGCTGGAATCATGGCAAAAGGAAAGACAGAAGTCTATAATTTAGAACATATCGATAGAGGTTATGAAAATATAGAAGAAAAATTCAGAAAACTGGGAGCAAAAATTGAACGCCTCTCAGATGCAAAGGAAGAAAGAAATGCTTAATTTTAGTAGTTTATACAGTGGAAGTACTGGTAATTGTCTTTTTGTTCAAACACAAAATACCAAATTATTAATTGATGCTGGTGTTAGTGCTAAAAAAATAATTTCTGCTTTATCTACTTATGAAACCGATATTACAGATATTGATGCTATTTTAGTTTCACATGAACATAGTGACCATATACAAAGTTTAGGAACACTCTCTAGAAAGTATAAATTGCCTGTTTACGCCAATTCTGAGACTTGGGATGCTATGGCTACTCAAAAACAAAAAATTGAAGAAAAAAATCAAATGAAGTTTTTCATACAAGAAAAATTTGAAGTGGGGGATTTAATAATTGAACCTTTTCCCATTCCTCATGATGCTGCTAATCCTTGTGGTTTTACTTTATATCACCAAAAAGAAAAAATCAGTATTGCTACTGATTTAGGTCATATCACAAAAGAAACCTTAAAACATTTAGAAGGAAGTAGTTTTTTAATGCTTGAAGCGAATTATGACCCAGAAATTCTAAAATCTGGTTCTTACCCTTATGTTTTAAAAAATCGAATCGCTGGTCCTAAAGGACATTTACCAAACAAGTTAGCAGGACAAACCATTTCTTATTTGTTACATACTGGTTTAACACAAGTAATGCTAGGCCATTTGAGTAGAGAGAATAATTTCCCAGAACTTGCATACAAAACAGTAATAGAAGAATTAATCAGAAATGATTTTGATGAAAATTCTCTTTCTGTTTCTGTTGCTAGTAGAGATTGCCCTAGTAAATTAGTACAAATTTCATGCTAAAGTGAAAGGAGCTTGTATGTTAACAATTCATATTATCTGTATAGGAAAAATTAAAGAACCTTTTTTTAAAGATGCAATAAAGGAATATCAAAAACGTCTTACGAAATACTGTCATATGCAGATAACAGAGTTAGCAGATGAAAAACTACCAGATAAGTTAAATCCTTCTTTAATAGACATGATTAAGGAAAAAGAAAGCAATAGAATTTTAACTGCTTTAAAAAAAGACTCTTATATTTTTGCTTTAGACTTAAAAGGAAAAACTTATTCTTCAGAAAAATTCTCTCAAAAGATACAAGATATTAGTTTAAATCTAAGTAGCTCTATTACTTTTTTAATTGGTGGTACCTTAGGTTTCGCAAATAATGTATATTCTTCTACGAAAGAATTAATTTCTTTTTCTACTATGACGTTTCCCCACCCTTTAATTCGTATCTTTTTATTAGAACAGTTATTTCGTGCTTTTAAAATTTCAAAAGGCGAAACGTATCATTGGTAGTAATATAGGGGGCCTACGGGAAGGGAACTTTTTTAATTTCTTGCAATAAGGGGAGCTAGAAAATTAGATTAATCTATTTTATTAACCCTTCCCGTAAGATAAATAACAAAATTTAATAAATTTTTTCTTTTTTACTTCTTTCTTGAATTTTTTTCGCAAGAATCTTGCATAGAATTTTCTTTATGATAAAAAAGATTGAAAAAAACAAACTAATTTGAACTATCATTTTGAACCTTCGCAAAAATTATTTGAACTAATTATGTTCATATAATACACCTGCTTTTTTCATTTGTCAACAAAAACATTTCGACAAAAATCGTGCTTTTTTACTCTTGTTTTTCACATATTGGCAAAAATAAATACAGAAACTAACATTCCTACTATATCAGCTAATAGAGAGGCTACTAAAACAAATCTTATTTTTTTTACGCCTACTGCACTAGTATAAACAGCAATCGTATAAAAAGTGGTTTCTGTAGACCCCATAATGGTTGAAACAATTAGTCCTATCATACTATCTGTACCATATTGAGCCATAAGGTCTGTGGCTACAGCCATAGAGGCACTTCCTGATATCGGTCTTAGCATAGCAAGTGGCATAATTTCAACTGGAATTTTTAAGAAACTAATAATAGGAGATAAAAATTGAATCAGTAAATCTAAAATTCCAGAACTTCTTAGTGCTCCTACTGCCAGAAAAATTCCCAATAAAGTAGGAAATAACTTAATTACAATTTTCGCTCCTTGTTTTGCTCCTTCTACAAATACATCATATACTTTCACTTTTTCGCCTACACCGTAAAGAATAATTAACAATATAATCATTGGCATAGCAACTGCTGATAAATAATTTAAAATTTTCATACTTTCTCCTACTTGATTTTTTTCGTTAATATTTTGCATGCTATTACTCCAGCAACTGCAGCACACACGGTTGCAATCCAAACAGGGATAATAATTTTTGTTGGTTCGGAAGAACCTAATGAATTACGAATTGCAATTGTTGTAGTAGGAATTAGTTGTAAAGAAGCCGTATTTAAAATAATAAACATTGCCATCGAGTTAGATACCGTATCTTTTTGTGGATTTTTTTCTTGCAATGTCTTCATAGCCTTTAATCCTAATGGTGTGGCAGCATTCCCCAACCCTAAAATGTTCGCAATCATATTCATAGATATTTCTTCTTTCGCTTTTTCTTCTCTTTTTAACTCTGGAAATAAAAATCGAATGATTGGTGATAAAGCATGTGTTAATTTTGAGATAAGAGATGTCCTTTGTGCAATTTCCATAATGCCACTCCAAAGGCACATTGTTCCTAAAAAACTAATAGATAATTCTACTGCACTCTTGCAAGAATCAAATATTCCATTATTAATACTATCAATGTTACCGGAAAAAACAGCATAAACAAAAGAAATAATAATAAAAATTGGCCAAATTATATTTAACATTTTTCTTTCCTCTCTTCTCCATTTTATGCTAAAAATAATTTCATATGTCTCTTCTTTATTAAGACTTTCCATAAAAAGGAAATAACATTTTTTGGATTTTTATTGACCTTCTTTTTTTTATATGGTATGATAAGAATATAAAAAAATGTCGTTTATTGTAACTTTAAGGAGGGTGTTCTATGAAATCTACAGGAATTGTAAGAAGAGTTGATGAGCTTGGAAGAGTCGTTATCCCAATCGAACTTAGAAATAAATTTGATATTAAGGAAAAAGACCCTATCGAAATATATGTCGATGGTTCTTCCATTATCTTCAAAAAATATGAACCAAATTGTGTGTTCTGCGGAAACACTAAAAACTTAGTTCATTTTAAGGAAAAACTAGTATGTGGCAAATGTGCAAAAAGACTTTCTGAATTAGCTGACCAAGAAGATTAAAATAAGTGCTTAGAAAAATCTAAGCACTTATTCTTTCTTTCTAAGGAAATGCTGATATATTTCATTTTTTGTCACCTGTTTATCTCTAGCAATTTTTTTAATAATTTCTTTTTTGTCATATCCTTTTTCTTCGTATATTTTATATTGCTCTTCCATTGTTAAAAGTAGCTTTTCACTTTTATCCGTATTGGTATCCATTCCTTCCATTATCAAAACATATTCTCCTCTTGGATTAGTTACTTTTTCTAATAATTCTGCTATTGTTCCTTTTAAGAATTCTTCATGGATTTTCGTAAGTTCTCTTGCGAGTACTACCTTTCTATTTCCAATTCGTTCTTTTAGGTCCTTTAAAGTGGTGAGCAACTTGTGTGGTGCTTCATATAAAATACAAGTCTGTTTTGCATTTTGGATTTCTTCTAAAACCTTTTGTCTATATTTTTTATTTAATGGTAGAAATCCCAAAAAAAGAAATTGTTTTGTATCTTGTCCAGAAGCAATTAAAGCGGTAATTGCTGCACACGCTCCCGGAATTGGAATAACTTGTATCTTTTTTTCAATTGCTTTTTTTACTAATTCTTCTCCTGGGTCTGAAATAGCAGGAGTTCCTGCATCTGATACTAAAGCTATTGTTTGCCCTTCTTGTAATTTTTGAATAATTAAGTCTATTTTTTGTGTTTCATTATGTCTATAATAACTGATAAGTGGTTTCGTAATTTCAAAATGGTTTAATAATTTTAATGTTTGCCTAGTATCTTCTGCAGCAATCATATCGACTTGTTTTAAAATTCGTAAAGCTCGAAGTGTAATATCTTCTAAATTTCCAATTGGGGTAGCAACTAAATATAATTTTCCTTCCATTTTAACTCCTCTTTTCTTTATGATAAATTGCTAAAACCTCTTTTGTATATCTTCCATCTTCTTGATATAATATTAAAGGCGGCTCTATTTTAAGAAAAGGTTTTGCACCTTTTACTCCCTTAACTAAAATTAAATTAGGTGCCTTCTCTATTTTGGATTGTACAAATCTTATTATTTTAGGTTCTATTTTATATTTTCTAAAAAGCGAAAATATATCTACTAATCTTTCTGGTCTATGGACAAGATAAATCTCCCCTTTTTCCTTTAAAAGATATTGTGAAATACGAATAAAATCCTCTAAATTTGCCTTTTCTTCATGCCTTGCTATCCTTTGGTACGGATTTTCACTTTTTATTCCTGATTCCTTTTTCTTATATGGAGGATTACTTACTATAGCATCTATACTTTCTTTTTCAAAATACTGGTCTAAATTTTTAACATCACATTCTAAAATAGTTATCTTTTTTTCTAAATGATTTAGTTTTACACTTCGAGCCGCCATTTTAGCCACTTCTGACTGAATTTCTACCCCATAAATTTTGCTACAATTTGTTTTTTGAGAAAGCAAAAGACTAATAATTCCATTTCCTGTTCCTAAATCAATTACAGTCGTATGCGGTTTTATATTTTTGGCAAATTCTGATAAAATTACACTATCTACACCAAAGCAAAACCATTCTTTATTTTGAATAATTTTTAATCCTTTATATTCTAAATCATCAATTCTTTCTTCTTGTCTTTCCATAAAATCCTCAACAAATTTATTTTTTATCATATTATATAGTAAAAAGTTAAAAAGTGCAAAGGTGATACTATGGGAAAAATTCCTCCAGAAAAAAGAATCTGCAATGAAGAAAGAAAAAAATTTTGCTTTCACGAAAAAAAAGAGAACATGCTTTGTTCTCTTAATGAAGTAGAGCATTTTTTATGTAATTTTAAGAAAGTAGTAAAAAGTATTGAGATTTACAAATTATTAAAGTGGTAACTAGTTTTGTTTCTTAAAGACTTCTTTAAAATTTACTTGTTTATCTTGAAATTCACTTCCTTCTTCTCCTTCAATTACAATCTTTATCCCATTTACTTCATTTAATTCTGTTACTGTATGAACAATAGAAGTAATTATTTTTTCTTCCTCTTCTTTTCCTTGTTTTGCATTTGTTATAAATTCTTTCGAAAAGTCAATTACTAAAACATCTCCTTGTAATTCTATTTTATTTAATTTTGCTCCTTCTGGTAATACCTTCTCTAATTTTTCATTTTTAGGTCCTTCTAGTAATTGACTTAATAAATATTCATATGGTGTTTTAGATAACACACTGACATCTACTTTTCTTACCTCTGGCATGATTTCTTTTGTTTCTCTATTTTGGTAATAGAGAGTAATCATTGTTTGTCTTAACTGCTCTTGACTAATTTCTTCTTGGGGAGTATATTCCTCTGTAATTTTACCTTCTTGCTTATTTTTCACATTACGAAAAAATAAAAATCCTCCAACCAATAATGTGATTCCAACTAAAACAACAATCACCAAGATAAATTCTTTTTTCTTCATTTTTTATCTCTCCTTGTCTTTTTTATTTAATCCTATGTTAGACAAGTTTTATTTAGAACTACATTTGACAAATGTGCCCAAATATTGTAAATTAAGAAACATTAAAGAAATTTTATCGAGGTGACAAAAATGAAAAAAATAAAAGACCCTATTAGTGGATTTAGTCATTTAATTGGTACTCTTCTTTCGATTGTTGGATTAGTACTTTTAATTGTATTTGCCTCTAAATATGGAGAAGGAGCTTGGGATATTATCTCTTTTTCTATTTTTGGAGCTGGTCTTATTTTATTATATACGTTTAGTAGCCTTTATCATTTATTAAATCTTAAAGAAAAAGCAACTACCATTCTTCGTAAATTTGACCATATCATGATTTACATTTTAATTGCAGCAACCTATACTCCCATTTGTCTGGGTCCTCTTAGGGGACCTTGGGGATGGACTATTTTGGGAATTGTCTGGGGACTAGCTATGATAGGAATCATTTTAACTTCTGTTTGGATTAACGCTCCCCGCTTACTTACTACAGCTATTTATTTAGCTATGGGTTGGACTGTTATTGTGGCAATTTATCCTATTATCACTATTTTTTCTTCTCTTAATGCTCTTGGTTCTTTATGGTGGCTGGTAGCAGGTGGCATTTTGTATACCATTGGTGCTATTATTTATGGATTAAAATGGCCCCATTTTAAAAATCCTTATTTTGGTTTTCATGAACTCTTTCACCTATTTATTCTGTTTGGTAGCTTGTGTCATTTTTGGTTTATCTTTCATTATATCTTATATTTATAAGGTAGTAAAGAAGCCCTTTCTCTACTACCTTTCCCATCTTTTAACATTGACAAATAGCACTTTTGCGTATACAATTAATTGAATTTAATACTTCTTTGTTACCATAAGAAGGAAGGAGAAAAAGATGAAAGAAATACTTCACGTTGGTTTAGATGTAGGTTCTACTACTGTAAAAATCATCGTTATGAATGAAAATAAAGAAACCATTTATCAAGATTATCAAAGGCATTTTTCTGATACCAAAAATACAATTTGTAAAGTTCTATATCATTTATTAGAAAAATTCCCAAATAACCTATACACAATTGCACTTACCGGTTCAGGGGCAATGTCTGCTTCTACTTTTTTAGAATTACCTTTTATTCAAGAAGTTGTTTCTTGTAAAAGAGCTGTCGAAAAATATATTTCTCAAACAGATGTTGTAATTGAACTTGGTGGAGAAGATGCCAAAATTATTTATTTCGACCAATCCATTGAACAACGTATGAATGGAACTTGTGCAGGAGGAACAGGTGCTTTTTTAGACCAAATGGCTTCTTTATTACACACTGATACGGCTGGCTTAAATGAACTTGCTAAAACCCATCATACCATTTACCCAATTGCTTCTCGTTGTGGTGTTTTTGCTAAAACAGATATTCAGCCTTTATTAAATGAAGGAGCAGCAAAAGAAGATATGGCTGCTTCTATCTTTCAAGCAGTCGTTAACCAGACGATTAGTGGCCTAGCTTGCGGAAGACCCATTCGTGGTTGTGTTGCTTTTTTAGGTGGTCCTTTAAACTATCTTCCTGAATTACGAAAACGTTTCATTGAAACACTTGGATTAAAACCAGACGAAATTATTGTACCCCCAGAAGCTCATCTTTTAGTTGCAAAAGGAGCTGCTTTAGATTCTTTAGAGACTGAACCAATCGATAAAGAACAATTAATAAAAAAAATCGAACATTTGAAAATTTCTCAAGACCAAACCACACATCCTTTGGAGCCTTTATTTAAAACATCGGAAGAATATGCTTCTTTCCAAAAAAGACATGCAAAAGATAAAGTAATAAAACAAGACCTTTCTACTTTTTCTGGAGATTGTTTTCTTGGAATAGATGCTGGTTCTACTACTACAAAATTAGTTTTAATTGACCGAGAAGGAAACCTTCTTTATTCTCTTTATGGTAGTAATGAAGGAAACCCTTTAAAAAGTGTTATCGGGATGCTTAAGGAATTATATTCGGTTTTACCTTCTAAGGCAATATTACGTTATAGTGGTGTAACAGGCTATGGCGAAAAATTAATTCAAACTGCTTTGAATGTAGATTTAAACGAAATTGAAACCATTGCTCATTACACAGCAGCAAAACAATTTGAGCCAGACGTTACTAGTATTGTTGATATTGGCGGTCAAGATATGAAATATATTAAGCTAAAAAATGGCGTAATTGATAATATTATGCTAAATGAAGCTTGTTCTTCTGGCTGTGGCTCTTTTATTGAAACCTTTGCCAAAAGCCTCGACTTGCCAATTAATAAATTTGTAAAAGAAGCATTAGAAGCTCAAAAACCAGTTGATTTGGGTTCTCGTTGTACTGTTTTTATGAATTCTAAAATAAAACAAGCTCAAAAAGAAGGCTATTCGGTTGGTGACATTTCGGCAGGACTTTCTTATTCTGTTATTAAAAATGCTATTCAAAAAGTAATGAAAGTTCGTGATGTCAATACTCTTGGAGAACATATTGTTGTACAAGGCGGTACCTTTTATAATGATGCTGTATTAAGGGCCTTTGAATTAATTGTTGGAAAAGATGTAGTAAGACCAGATATTGCTGGCCTTATGGGTGCATATGGTGTAGCTCTCCTTTCAAAGGAACAATATGAAAGTAATTTTGATATGGAATACACTTCACATCTACTAAAGGCAGAACCGTTAGACCAATTAGAAATAAAAATTACACATACACGTTGTAACAAATGCGAAAATCATTGTTTACTTACGATTAATTCTTTTAGCAATGGTAAAAAATACATATCTGGTAATCGTTGTGAAAGAGGAGAAGGAATTGTATTGGAAAAGAAAGCTCTTCCTAATCTAATGAAATATAAATATGACAGAATTTTTAACTATACCCCATTAGAAGAAGATGAAGCATCAAGAGGGACAATAGGTATTCCTCGTGTTCTAAACATGTATGAAGATTATCCTTTTTGGTTTACTTTTCTAACTTCTCTTGGATTTCGTGTTGTTTTATCCGAAAAAAGCACGAGACACACCTATGAAAAAGGAATGGAATCTATGCCTTCTGAATCGGTATGCTATCCCGCTAAATTAGCACATGGCCATATTATCAGTTTAATTGAAAAAGGAATTAAAACAATTTTTTATCCTTGTATGCCCTATTCTAGGAAAGAATATGAAAAGGCAGATAACCATTATAACTGTCCTATTGTGATTTCTTATTCAGAAGTATTAAAAAATAATGTAGAACAATTAAAAACACAACAGATTAAATTTTTAAATCCCTTTCTTCCTTTTGATGCTAAAAATTTAGCAAAGAGAATTTTAGAGTTAGAGGAATTTAAACAATATCATTTCACGAAAAAGGAACTATTGGAAGCTGCTCAAAAGGCAGAACAAGAATATAGGTCATGTAAAGAAGAAATTCAACAAAAAGGAAGAGAAACCGTTGACTATATTGAAAAAAATAACTTAAAAGGAATTGTTCTTGCTGGTAGGCCTTATCATGTAGACCCAGAAATTAATCATGGAATCGATACTTTAATTACTAGTCTGGGATTATGTGTCTTAACAGAAGATAGTGTCTCTCACCAAGCAGAAGCAAAAAGACCTTTAAGAGTTGTTGACCAATGGGTATTTCATGCCAGACTATATGCCGCTGCTGATTTTGTCGGAAAGCATGACCATCTGGAACTAATTCAATTAAACTCTTTTGGTTGTGGTGTTGATGCAGTTACAACAGACCAAGTAGAAGAAATTTTATCTAGCTATGGAAAAATGTATACTTTAATTAAAATTGATGAGGTTAATAATTTAGGTGCTGTTAGAATTCGCATTCGTTCTTTGTTAGCAGGAATGAATAAACGTTTAGCATTAAAAAAAGAAGAAACAAACAGCGGAGACTACGGATTAAAGAAAAGAATCTTTACAAAAGAAATGCGTAAGGATTACACTATTCTTTGCCCCCAAATGGCTCCTATTCATTTTGAATTATTAGAAACAGCAATGCAATCTTGTGGATATAAATTAGAATTACTAAGAGAATGTACGTCTCATACAGTAGAAACAGGATTAAAATATGTTAATAATGACGCTTGTTATCCTTCTATTTTGACAACAGGTCAAATGATTGAAGCTCTACAATCTGGTAAATATGACCTTAACAAAACAGCTTTAATTATGTCTCAAACAGGTGGAGGGTGTCGTGCTACAAATTATATTGGATTTATCCGTAAGGCTCTTAAAGATGCTGGATTTAATGATATTCCGGTTATTTCCTTTAATGTTGTCGGCATGGAAAAAGTTCCTGGTTTTAAATTAACCGTTCCTCTTCTCGAAAAATTATTAAAATGTGTAATTTATGCAGATTTATTACAAAAAATGCTTACTAAAAATCGTGCATATGAAATACATAAAGGAGAAACACAAAAACTATTTGATGTGTGGATGGCAAAATGCAAAAAATTAGTACAAAAGTCTAATAATAAAGAATTTAAAAAAAGTATTTATGATATTGTAAACGATTTTGAAAAAATTCCCCTAGATACTTCTGTTCAAAAGCCAAAAGTAGGAATCGTAGGAGAAGTTTTAATAAAATATCACCCTTTTGGAAATAATTTTGCAGCTGATATGTTGGAAAAAGAAGGAGCAGAAGTCATTCTTCCTGATTTTATGGGCTTTGTAAAATTTATGGCAACACATAAGATTACCTTTAATAACTTATTAAAAACAACTCCTACTATCGCAAAAATTTCCAAAGCCGCTATTAAATTAATCGATATTTTAGAAAAAGACACAAAAGTTGCTTTAGCTAATTCTAAAAAAGGATATTTACCTCCTTGTGATATTTGGCATCTAGAAGATAAAGTAAAAGATGTTCTATCCATTGGAAATCAAACAGGAGAAGGATGGTTTTTAACAGCTGAAATGATTGAATATATTGAAAATGATATTCCTAATATTATTTGTGTACAACCTTTTGCTTGTCTTCCAAATCATGTAGTAGGAAAGGGAGTTATTAAAACGATTCGAAGTATTTATCCACAAGCCAACATTTCTCCTGTAGATTATGACCCAGGAGCAAGTGAATCCAATCAATCAAATCGCATTAAACTTCTTATGACTGTTGCAAAAGATAATTTAAAAATGCAACAAAAAGAGAAAAAAGCTCTTGAAAAAGAAAATAGGAGTAAAGAGACAAAATCAGAAAAAATAACTAAATAAGAGTTACTTACCCCATAACGGATTGTTATGGGGCTTTTCTTATAATAGTATTCCTTTAATTTGCTTTATTTCTTTTTTTGTTTGTCTATATCCTAATTCATACAATTCGTGTAATTTATCTATGTCTAATAATCCTATGTCCTTTCTTCGTATTTTTAATAAATAGTCTGCTCCTTCTAATTCGTAATTAGACAGTTCATGCTCTAAAATTTCTAGTGAGCGATTGGCTACCTCTATCACATTTCGGCAACAATTTTCATCTAACTCGTTTTGGAAAACAATACTTAATACCTTATCTGCTCCTAATTTTTTTGTTTCTTTCCAGGGAACATTCTCCCTTACTCCTCCATCAATCAATTTCGTTGTTCCATATGGGCATGGTTCAAAAACCACAGGAAAACTGCAACTTGCTCTTACCGCTCTTCCAATTGGAATATTATTAATATAGATTATATTATCACAAAGCATTTTTCGAAAAAGTTCGGAACAAAAAATATAAATAGAGCCATCCTTTAAATTAACACTTGGTATTAAAATTGGTATTTTAAAATCTTTTATATT
>DBFJJM010000012.1:0-14413 GCA_048393175.1 Candidatus Merdicola sp. | reverse complement strand
GGTAGCCTGAGAAAGAAATGCGGTTGGCAAACCGTTCAGAAGGGCTTAAGCCCAGAAGTGCCAGTACAATAGCCTTCTAGGCTAAGAGCAAACCACCCGTTTTACGGGTGGTTATGATTGTCTTTAAAAAGAAAAGGATAAAATAGAAAAAAAGATTGACAAAGAAGAAACATCTGTTCTATAATTTAACTAGGTGATTTCAGATGAAAAGACAGATTTTACATGTAGATGTAAACAATGCATTTTTATCGTGGACAGCAGTAGAGAAACTAAAACAAGGAGAAAAGCTAGATATTAGAACGATTCCTGCTGTTATCGGAGGAGAAGAAGCAAGTAGACATGGAATTGTACTTGCCAAAAGTATGCCTGCTAAACAATTTGGAATACAAACAGGGGAGCCACTTTTTTTAGCGAGAAAAAAATGTCCACAAATAAGAGTTTTTTCTAGTAATTTTAAAATCTATCGTTTTTATTCTAATTTGCTTTATCAATTATTATTAGAATATACAGACCAGATTGAGCGTTTTTCTATTGATGAATGCTTTTTAGACATGACTTTTTATTTAAGAAATCGAACCATTTATGAGGTAGCACAAGAAATTGGAACAAGGATAAAACAAGAATTAGGATTTACAGTTAATATTGGGATTGCAGAAAATAAGTTATTAGCTAAGATGGCATCTGATTTTGAAAAACCAGATAAAATTCATACTTTATGGAAAGAGGAAATTCCAACTAAAATGTGGAATTTACCTGTTTTGGAGCTTTTTATGGTGGGAAAGAAGACCCTTCCGAAATTAGAAAAAATGAGGATTAAGACAATAGGAGAGCTAGCTAGTTGTAATTTAGAAAGATTAGTAAAAGAATTTGGTAAGTTTGGTAAAATGGTCTGGGAATATGCCAATGGAATAGACGATTCAGAAGTTTGTTTTGAACAAGAAAAGCCAAAAGGAATTGGAAATTCTATTACTCTTTCAGAAGATATAGGGCAAGAAGAAAAGTTATGTCAGATATTACTTTCTTTATGTGACCAAGTAGCTTTTCGTTTACGAAAAGAAAAATTGTTAGCAAAGGTAGTAAATGTACAAATTAAAACGAAAACCTTTCAGGTATTTTCACACCAAAGAAAAATAGAAATACCAACCAATAGTACAAAAGAAATTTACAAAGTAGCAAAGGAATTATTAAAAGAAGTGCAAAAAGGAAGATTGGTTCGTTTATTAGGAGTTCGTGTAGACCACCTATCCGATAAATCACAAAAGCAACTTTCTCTTTTTGATAAAACGAATTCAGAAAAACAAGAAAAATTAGATTTCACTCTTGATAAATTAAAAGAAAAATATGGCTCTGGCTTTATTACAAGAGGAGGTAAAATGCAAATCGATTCTAAAATTCAATATAAAGACGATTAGTCGAAAAAGAGAAAATCCTGTCAACTATTTTTTCGTCTCTCATATAATATAGTATACACAACTTATGTGTTGATGGGAGGTGGAGAAAATGATGGACCCATGCAATTTTGATAAAGATTATTGTAAAGAAGAATGTGTTTGCAAATGTGAGAAAAAATGTAAAAAGTGTAAAAAGTGTTGTGTAGATTTAATCTTAACTATTTTATTTACCGTCTTAGCTTTCACTATTGGTTTATTAATTGGAGCTATACCAATACTTGGAACGATAATTTTATTAGCAGCCCCAGCTCTAATCGTTTTAGCGGTAGTACTTGCTTTAGGCATTATTGCTAGATTAATTTTACTTTGTTGTGAGAAGAAATGCTAGCTTATTAGTTTATTAGAAGGTGTGCTTTTTTAGCACATCTTACATAAAAAGTTCTTGCTTTTTTTGGCTAGACTTAGTACAATAAAGCAGGAGGAAAAAAATGGCGATTAGAATAGATGGAAAAATATTAGCAGAAAAAATAAGACAAGAAGTAAAGCAAGAAGTGATAAGAGTAAAACAACAAGGGATTTATCCTAAACTTGCTGTGATTATGGTAGGACAAGACAGTGCTTCTAAAGTATATGTAAGAAATAAAAGTAGAGCTTGTGACCAGACAGGAATCCAATATGAAGAATATTTGCTACCAGAAAATACGACTATGGACAAGCTGTTACTAACAATCGAAGAATTAAATAAGAGAAAAGATATTAATGCTATTTTGTTGCAAAGTCCTATTCCAAAGCAACTAGATATTCAGAAAGCTTTCCAAACCATTATGCCACAAAAAGATGTAGATGGATTTCATCCGATTAATGTAGGAAACTTAACATTAGGACAAGATAGTTTTATTTCTTGTACACCATATGGAGTAATAAAGATGTTACAAGAATACAACATTTCAATGGAAGGAAAACATGCAGTAATTATTGGGAGAAGTAATATTGTAGGAAAACCACTACTACAATGTCTACTTTCTCAAAATGCGACTGTTACAGTTTGTCATTCTAGAACAAAAAATATAGAGACGATAACTAGACAAGCAGATATTTTAATTGCAGCATTAGGAAAACCAAAATTTGTAACAAGGGAAATGGTAAAACAAGGAGCAGTAGTAATTGATGTAGGAATCAATCGAACAGAAGAGGGAACCTTAGTAGGAGATGTGGATTTTAATGAAGTAGACAAAATAGCATCCTACCTTACACCAGTTCCAGGAGGAGTTCGGGCCAATGACTATTGCTATGCTAATGGAAAATGTGCTAAAAGCAGCTAAGCTACAACATAAATAAAGAGAAAGTAAAAAGGGGAATAGAAAGATGGAAAAGAAAAAAATAAACTTAGGAAAACCAATTTTAATTATACTTGCTGTTATCTTAGTTATCTTTGTTATGCTTACTCTTAGAAAAGTTATTATTATTAATCATTTAGATAAGAAACTAGCAAAACAAATTGAAAATACAAATGTTTATGTAAAAACAGAAGAGGAAGATGTAATAATAGAAGCATATCGAAAAGAAAATACTACAAAATATATAATGTATAATAAAAAGTCAAATATAAAACTGACACAAATAACAAGTGATACGAAACGTTTACTATATATAGATGATGGGGAAGAAAAAAGAATGTATGAATATCCTGGAGATGGAGAAAATGAGTTTTTTGTGCAAAATCAAAACATTATACCGAATTATGTGGCATCTACTACTTTTTGGAAAAAGCTATTAAATAGTATTGGTTCACGAATTACTTCAAAGCAAATAGGGGATAAACAATGTTATGTAATAAATAGCTTATCGAATCCTAATATTTTATATGATGAAAATGCAACAAGTCTAGCTATTTATCTCGAAAAGCAAACAGGTCTACCAGTAAAAATGGTAGAAACAATTAAGGAAAATTCAGGTAAAAAAGAAAAGGTAACAACCTATCAGTATCAGTTTAATCAAGTTACACAACAAGATATTGCACCATTAGAGGAAAGTCAGTATAGTAAACAAGAAAACAATGAATAAAGTAAAAGTGATAAGATAGAAAAAGGAATAAAAAAGGAGAAAAGGGGGGCTAGAGTTAGTCTCTTTTTTTGATTCGAAAAGAAAGGAAGTAAATAACGTGGAAGAGTTGTTTTATTGGGTATGGATTGCAAGTGTACAAGGACTAAAAACAAAAAAAGTTCAGAAATTAATAGATTCTTTTGGAAGTATCAAAAATGTTTACTATCAATCTAAAAAAGAATTGATGAAAGTAAGAGTAATAGAAGAAAAAACAGCAGAGCAGATGATAAGAAAAAAAGATAGACAAAAAATAGAAAACATAATTGATTGTTTAGTAAAACAAAAAATACAAGTAATTCCTTATACTAGTTTAGATTATCCAGTTCAATTAAAACAAATTTATGACCCTCCAGTTGTTTTGTATGTGAAAGGAAATATAAGTATTTTACAGAATTTTTCTATTGCTATTGTAGGGGCAAGACAGGCTACTTTATATGGCAAGCAAGTGGCTTTTGGACTAGCAAAAAACCTAGCTTGTTCAGGAGTAATTGTGATAAGTGGTTTAGCAAAAGGAATTGACACCTATGCTCATTTAGGAACCTTAAAAGCAGAGGCTAAAACAATTGCAGTATTAGGAAATGGGATAGATTCCATTTATCCTAAGGAAAATAAAGAATTAGCAGAGCAAATACTACAAAAAGGGGGTGCGATTGTATCAGAATATACAGTAGGACAAAAACCAGAAAAATATCATTTTCCAGCACGTAATCGCATTATTAGTGGGCTTTCACAAGGTGTTGTGGTAGTTGAGGCAAAAAAGAAAAGTGGAAGTATGATTACAGTAGACTATGCATTAGAAGAAGGAAAAATGGTTTTTGCTGTACCAGGAAGAATCACGGATGTAACGTCAGAAGGAACAAATGAATTACTTATGCAAGGGGCAAAGCCAATAAGAAAGATACAAGACATTTTAGAAGAATATTAAAAATTGCTTAAAAGACTTTATCTTTTTCTTATTTTATAATATAATATGAGTGTTAATTTATCAATCCTAAGGAGGATACAAATGAGTACAAAAAAAGCAAAAAAGTCATCTGGGAAAAGAAGTAATACAGATGAACTAGATAAAACAAAAAAATATAAAATGAAAAAGAAACATAAAATGAATCCGAAAACGAAAAAAGTATTAAAAATCTTTTTTATACTCCTTCTTCTTCTATGTATTATAGGAGCAGG
Organism: Candidatus Merdicola sp.; assembly: GCA_048393175.1. GTDB lineage: Bacteria > Bacillota > Clostridia > TANB77 > CAG-508 > Merdicola. The sequence goes on along the minus strand of DBFJJM010000012.1, from coordinate 9,743 downwards.
AATTTTTGCAGGACTCTTTTTTGGTCTTTTTGGAGATGATTTTAAAATTACCAAAGAAGACTTAGAGCTAACCAAGATTAGTTCTGTTGTAAAAGACGAAGATGGAAATGTAATTGCTAGTTTAGCAGGAGATGAAAACAGGCAAATTATTAGCATGTCTGAGATGCCCGCTTATTTACCAAAGGCTTTTGTGTCGATTGAGGATGAAAGATTTTATAAACATCATGGTGTGGATATTTTAAGAACAGGAAAAGCAACCTTAAGTTATGTAATTCATTTAGGAAAAGGGTCTTCTTCTGGAGGGGGAAGTACGATTACCCAACAATTAGTAAAAAATTTAACAAAAGAAAAAGATAGTTCGGGACTAAAAGGTGTAGTTCGTAAAGTAAAAGAAATGGCAAAAGCAAGACAAGTAGAAAAAATGATTTCTAAAGACCAGATTTTAGAACTATATTTAAATGTCATTTTCTTAGGAGACCAAAACTATGGAGTAGAAATTGCTTCTCAATACTATTTTGCTAAACCGGCAAAGGATTTAGATTTAGCACAATGTGCCTTTTTAGCAGGAATTACCCATTCGCCAAACAGATATAATCCATTTAATGAAGAGAAAAAAGAAGAAACCACAGAACTAATTAAAAAAAGAACCAAAACGGTATTGGCTAAAATGAAAGAATTAGGGGCAGTAACAGATGAAGAACAATATAATGCAGCAGTCTCAGAGGTGGAAAATGGACTTGCCTTTACAAAGGGTCAGGTTTCTTCTAGTGTAGAAAATTATTCTTACCATACAGCAGCAGCAATAAACCAAGCCAAAAAAGACTTAATGGAACAAAATGGATGGAATGAAAAGTTAGCAGATATTAATATTCGAACCAAAGGATATACTATTTATACAACACAAAAGACTTCGATACAAACTCGTATGGAAGAAGAATTTAAAAAAGATAAATATGTATTAAAGGGAAGAGAAAAAAATAAAGATGGAACATTAAAAAATGACCATACACAAGCGGCAATGGTAATGATTGACCATACAACAGGAAAAGTAGTAGGAACAGTAGGTGGATTAGGTACAGATGTAAATGCTTCTGGATTAAATAGGGCCGTACAATCCATTCGTTCACCAGGTTCTTCTATTAAGCCAATTGCTATTATTGCACCAGGATTAGAAAAGAATGTTCTTACTGCAGGAACAGTATATGATGATTGTGATACGTATTTTAATAATGGAAAATATCATCCAAAAAATGAATATAAAGCTTTTAAAGGTCCTTTAACAGTAAGAGAAGCAATTAAATATTCTTCTAATATTCCACATGTAAAAATGATGACAGAAGTAACACCAGAAGCATCTGCTAAATTCTTAAGGGAAATGGGAGTTACCTCTATTACCAAAAATGAAGAAGGATTATCTTTAGCATTAGGGGGAATTAGCGGAATTAGCCCACTAGAAATGGCTGCTGCCTATGCTACTATAGCCAATGACGGAGAATATATTACTCCTATTTTCTATACAAAAGTAGAAGATAGACAGGGAAAAACAGTAGTGCAGCCAAAACAGGAAAAAAGAAGAGTAATGTCTGTACAAAATGCTTATGTAGAAAAAAATATCTTAACAGAACCGGTAAAAGGTTCGGGAGGAACCGCTACTTATTGTGGTATTTCAGGAATGGATGTAGCAGCTAAAACTGGTACCTCTAATGATAATTATGATAGATGGCTTTGTGGCTTTACTCCTTATTATACAGCAGCTACTTGGTACGGATATGATACACAAGAAGAAGTAAAATATAAAGATGGGAATCCATCTGGTAGAATTTGGTCTGCTATTATGAAAGACATTCATAAAGATTTAGAAAAGAAAAAATTTGAAAGACCGAGTGGCATTACAAGTGCTACGATTTGTAAAGATACGGGCTTATTAGCATCAGAAGGATGTACTAACACATATACAGAAGTGTTTACGGCAGGAACCGTTCCAAAGGAAAGATGCCAAGGGCAAGTAACCGTTAAAATCTGTAAAGAAACTGGAAAGTTAGCAAATGAATATTGTTTAGACACAGAAGAGAAAACCTATACTATTAAGCCTCCAAAAGAGCAAAAAGGAAAATGGGATTCAAAATATGGAGATAGGTATAGTGACCCGCCAACAGAAACTTGTGTTGTTCATACCAAGCCAAAAGAAGAAGAACCACCAGTAAATAATAATACTTCTTCTGGGGGAGATGGGGGAGGTAATACAACTCCACCAGAAAATAACACAGTAGGAAATAATACGGTAGATGAAAATAACACAGCAGGAGGAAATTCTACTAATACAAATGAGAGTGGTAATAATACAGTAGAAGATTAAATAAGTATAGTAATAGGCGGGCAAAGCTCGCCTATTTGAAAAAGGAGGCGGAAGATTGAAACTTTATTTTTATAATACTTTATCCAAACAGAAAGAAGAATTTATACCAATTGATAAAAAAGAGGTAAAACTTTATTCTTGTGGTCCAACCGTATACTATTATGCCCATATTGGAAACTTAAGAGCCTATTTATTTATGGATAACTTAAGAAGAGTATTAAAATATAACGGATATCATTTAAAACATGTGATGAATATAACAGATGTAGGACATTTAGTATCCGATGCAGATGAAGGAGAAGACAAAATGGAAAAAGCAGCTAGAAGGGAGCAAAAAGACCCTTTTGAGATTGCTAATTTCTATATGAATGCTTTTCTAAAAGATATTGATAAACTTAATATTCAAAGACCAGAAATTATTGCAAGAGCAACAGAGCATATAAAAGAAATGGAACAATATGTAAAACAAATTATTCAAAACGGATATACATATCAAACAGAAGATACAATTTATTTTGATACTTCTAAGCTAGATAAATATGGGGTATTATCAAATCAAAAAATAGAAGAACAAAAAGCAGGGGCAAGAGTGGATTTTGACCAAAATAAGAAAAATATATCTGATTTTGCTTTATGGATTAAGGCACCAGAAAATCACCTTATGAAATGGGATACTTTTTTTGGGAAGTGTTATCCGGGATGGCATTTAGAATGTTCTGCTATGGGATACCGCTATTTAGGAGACCATTTTGATATTCATACAGGAGGGATTGACCATATTCCGATTCATCATGAAAATGAGATTGCACAAAGCAAAGGCTTTTGTGGAAAAATACCAGCTAATTTTTGGATGCATGTAGATTTTCTTACGATTAATGGAGGTAAAATGTCCAAAAGTTTAAATAACTTGTATACGCTTGAAGATTTAAAAGAAAAAGGATATGACCCACTTGTTTATCGTTTATTTTGTTTTACTGCAACCTACCGAAAAAAACTAAACTTTACTTGGGAAGGAATGGATGCAGCAGCTACTTCTTTAGAAAGATTACGTGAAGGATATCAAAAACATTTAGAAGGAACGAAAAAAGTAGATGAAAGTGTCATAACAGAATATGAAAATAAATTTCATGAAGCAATTAATGATGATTTAAATATGCCAGTAGCAATGAGTATTGTTTGGGAAGTAATAAAAAATCCAAACAAAACAAAACAATTGGCAGACTTATTGTTAAAATGGGATGAAGTATTAGGATTGAAGATAACAGAAAAAACGGTAAAAAAAGAGGAAGCCATTCCATTTGAGATTTATGAATATCTAGAAAAACGAAAACAAGCGAGGGAGCAAAAAGATTGGCAAAAATCGGATGAATTAAGAGATAAAATATACAAGCTTGGATATGAAGTAAAAGATACTAAAGAAGGACAGCAAATTCAAAAATTATAGTAAAATAGTAAAAGGATGAAATAAACTTTCATCCTTTTACTATTTTAAGTGTTATATTCTTGTATTTTATAATTTGCTAGATTTGGCTTAGTTAAGTCAGCATCTGACACCTTATCAAATTCATATTTAAATTCTGTTACGATAGAAGACTGATTGCCATTTTCATCAGTATAGGTTCCATTTTTATTCTTTATCATTAAACCAGTTTCTTTTTCAAGATACATTTCACTATCTTTTCCCATTTTTACAAGATAGCAATCCTTCTCATTCAATTTAGTAGACTGTATAGAGATGCTAAAACAATAAGTAAATAAATTCCATATATTAGTATAAGCAGTAGGATTAACAATCGTCATCTTACTTGGAAGTCCATTAGAATCTAATATAGCAATTTTTTCTCCATTAGACTCTATATAGGTGTTTGTTTTGTCTCCTTCAAAAAAGTTAATTAGTTTGCGTTCTTCTTCATTTACTTTAGAAGTTAAAGTTAGTTTGGCTTTCTTTTCTTTTGTATAATAGTCACTAGTAGTTTGTGTATTACCATAATGAGCATAAGAGGTAATATGGTAATTATCTTTGTTAATATAGTTAGAGATTTTGTCTTCAATCTGACTAATGATTAGCATTTTTCGAATGGTTAATCCTAACAAAATAACAATCAAAATAGTAATCAGTAATAAAATAATCCATAACATTTTTTTCTTTTTCATACATATGCCTCCTTTACAACTTTATGAATTAGTTATAAGGTATTCTTTATTATACCATATTTTGTAATTTTTTGCAAAATTGATAACATTTGTGATTTTAGTACATTATTTTTAAGTAAAGAGTTGGGCAAAGAGTAAAGAAATTTTCTAAACTACTTGTCAAATAAGCTATTTTGTGGTAAAATAACAAACGTTAATTAAACACATAGAGTTAGTTTAAGAAAAGTGCTTTAAAAGAAAGTCTTCTTAAATTATGATACTCTATGGAAGAAGAAAACTATAAGGAGGAATGAAAAATGGCAGTAGTTGCAATGAAACAATTACTAGAAGCAGGTGTTCACTTTGGACATCAAACAAGAAGATGGGACCCTAAAATGGCGGAATATATTTTCCAAGCTAGAAATGGAATCCACATTATCGATTTACAAAAAACATCAAAAAAATTAGACGAGGCATATAACTTTTTAAAAGAACAAGCCGAAGAAGGAAAAAATGTTTTATTTGTAGGAACAAAAAAACAAGCACAAGAATGTATTAAAGAGGCTGCTCAAAAAAGTTCAATGTACTATGTAGACCAAAGATGGTTAGGTGGAATGCTTACTAACTTTAGTACTATTCGTAAAAGAGTGCAGAGATTAAAAGACTTAGAAAAAATGCAAGAAGATGGAACGTTTGACGTATTACCAAAAAAAGAAGTAATTGGTCTAAAGAAAGAAATGGAAAAATTAGAAAGAAATCTTGGTGGAATTAAAGAAATGGAAGCTCTTCCTGGTGTTTTATTTATTGTAGACCCAAAAAAGGAAAGAACAGCTATTTTAGAAGCAAGAAAACTAAATATTCCAGTAATTGGATTAATTGATACAAATTGTAATCCAGAAGATGTAGATTATCCAATTCCAGGAAATGATGATGCAATAAGAGCAGTAAAATTAATTACAGATGTGATGGCAAATGCTATTATTGAAGGAAAACAAGGTGAGACATTCGAAGAAATACAAGAAGTAGAAGAGCAAATGAAAGAAGAACCAACAACGATTGAAGAAGTAGTAGCACAAGAAGAACCACAACCAGTAGAAGAATAAAAAGAAATGGGCTAGGCAAAAGACCTGCCCATTCTAACATAAAAAGAGAATTTTAAAGGAGGGTTTTTAAATGGTTACAGCAGCTCAAGTAAAAGAGTTAAGAGAAAAAACAGGGGCAGGCATGATGGATTGTAAAAAAGTGCTAACAGAAACAGACGGAGATATGGAAAAAGCAATGGAACTTTTACGTGAAAGAGGAATTGCCAAAGCCGCTAAAAAATCAGATAGAATTGCAGCAGAAGGGATTGTAGACTGCTATATTTCAGAAGATGGTAAAGTAGGAGCAATTGTAGAAGTAAATGCAGAAACTGACTTTGTTGCTAAAAATGAGGAATTTAAAAACTTTGTTATGGATATAGCTAAACAAGTAGCAAACAAAAATCCAAAGGATGTAGAAGAATTGTTAGGACAAGAATCAATTGCAGAAAGTGGAAAGACAGTAAAAGAAGTATTAATTAACAAAGTAGCTACGATTGGCGAAAATATGAATATTCGTCGCTTTGAAAGATTTGAAACAACAGGATTAGTAGAAAAATATATTCACGGGGATGGTAAAATTGCTGTTTTAGTCGATTTAGAAACAGGAGATGCTTCTGTTGCAAAAGACATTTGTATGCAGATTGCAGCAGCAAAGCCAGAATATCTTGATAAAGATTCGGTTCCACAAGAAAGAATCGATAAAGAAATGGAGATTTTAAAAGCACAAGCAATGAATGAAGGAAAACCAGCAGAAATCGCAGAAAAAATGGTAAAAGGAAGAATTGGAAAATTCTATCGTGAAATTTGCTTATTAGACCAAGATTTTGTAAAAGATTCTGATAAAAAAGTTTTGGATATTTTAAAAGAAAAGAATGCAAAAATAGTAAGATTTGCTCGATTTGAAAAAGGGGAAGGAATTGAGAAAAAAGAAGAAAATTTCGCAGAAGAAGTAGCAAAACAATTAAACCAATAAATGAAATAGTTAAGGGAGTAAGGAATTTTTCTTTACTCCTATTTTTTTACATTTTTTTACTAATCTTTTTTAGAAAAACACTACTATTTACCAAAAAATATAGTATAATAGTAAAGAAATAAACAAACAGGAGGATAAAATGGAAGAAAATAAAGGGCAAAGAATCTATAAAATGGTTATGGCAGTAGTTTTAACAGCTGTAATAACAGCTATTATTACTACTTTGGTTATCTATAATTTAGGAGGCAAAATAGGAGAGGTAAATTATACCACTACGTCTCAGGGGGATACTTCGACGATTGCTGCTACATTAAATAATTTTCGAAAAATGATTGAAAAATATTATTTAGGAGAAGTAGATAATGAAAAGTTATTAGAAGGAGCAATAAAAGGATATATAGAAGGGCTTGGAGATGAATATTCGGAATATTTTACTAAGGAAGAGTTAGCAGAATATAAGGAAGATACACTTGGTAATTTTGTGGGAATTGGAATTTATATGGTAAAAGATACACAAAAAAATGCGATTCGTGTTTTAGCACCAATTAAAGATACCCCAGCCTATAAAGCAGGAATTTTACCAGGTGATATTATCTATAAAATAGATGGTGAAGTTTATACAGGTGACCAGATGACAGAAGCATCTAATAAAATTAAGGGAAAAGAAGGTTCAAAAGTAAAAATAGAGATAGTAAGAGAAGACCAGACAATTGACCTAGAAATACAAAGAGAAAATATTAAAATTAATCATGTTGAATCAAAAGAGCTAGCAAATCATATAGGATATTTGAAAATTTCTACATTTGATGAAGGTTGTAGTGAAGAATTCAAACAAAAATATGATGAATTAAAGAAACGAAATATCCAATCTCTTATTATTGATTTAAGAAATAATGGTGGGGGAATTGTAGATGAAGCATTAGAAATTGCAGACTATATGACAGATAAAAATGCTACGTTATTAATTACAAAAGATAAAAACGATAAAGAGGAAATCAAAAAAGCAAAACAATCAAAATATATTGATATGAATATTATCATACTTACAAACGAAAATACGGCAAGTGCTTCTGAAATTTTAGCAGGGGCAGTAAAGGATAATAATGTAGCAAAATTAGTAGGAACGAAGACATATGGAAAAGGTGTGATTCAAGAATTACTAACATTAAATGATGGAAGCGGATTAAAAATAACAACAAATGAATATTATACGCCCAATAGAAGTAAGATTAACAAAGTAGGAATTGAACCAGATGAAAAGATAGAATTACCAGAAGAATATCAAAAAATAATTGATATTCCAGAAGAAAATGATACCCAGTTACAAAAGGCATTAGAACTATTAAAATAGAAGATAAGGAGAAGGAAAGCATCCCTTCTCTTTTTTGGGAAAGGAAATAAAAAAATAAAAAGAAAGGGTGGAAATTTTAAAACAGATATGGTACAATAAAAAAGTACCTATCATGCCAATATAGCTCAGTTGGTAGAGCAACAGATTCGTAACCTGTAGGTCGGCAGTTCGATTCTGCCTATTGGCTCCAAACGCTTTTTCGTTTTTTGGGCTGAGTTGCTAGAGAACTCTGACTCTGTTTGTCTGGGTTCAAATCCTAGTTCCGCAGCCAAAGTTGATAAAGAGAAGTGGACAAACTGTTGTAACACAAGGGTTTGTCCACTTTTCTTGTCCTTTTGACGAATATCATAGAAAGTGGTCAGAACTTGTATTTTGAACGACAGATTTTTTTATTTTTTTTACAGGGTCTGTTTTTCATAAATTGTGCTTAACTTTAGCCTTTTTGAATAATAATAATTATTTAATGGAGGTTAAAGTATGAATAAGATTTGTTTGAACACTAGAGAAGAGTATGTGAAAGCTGATGAGGCGTTTGAAAAGTTTTTAAGAATGAAAAAACGCAATAATTTATCCCCTGAAACAATACACTACTATAATGACTGCTTTCGTTATTTTGGAGAGTTTTTTTTCACTTCACAAAGTTGCGATAAAATTACGCAAGATACATATTTTGATTATATTGAATTTTTGCAAACAAATAAAAAGGCGAACGCAATTACAATCAACAGCTATTTAAGAGGACTAAGAACAATTCTATATTTTTTTATGGATGAAGGATACACAAAGCCTTTTAAAATAAAATTGATAAAACAAGAAAAGCAAATAAAAGAGACTTATACCGAACAGGAACTAGAAAAACTGCTAAGAAAGCCTAATTTAAAAAAATGCAATTTTACAGAATATAGAAATTGGGTTATGTCGAATTATTTTTTAGCGACAGGTAACAGAGTACGAACTGTTGTAAATGTAAAGATAGGACATTTAGATTTCGAAAACGACTTGATATTTCTGGGAAAAACAAAGAATGGAAGGCAACAACTCATTCCCATGTCAAAATCTTTAGCAGATATATTATTGGAGTATTTATCTTTTAGAAAGGGAAGTGATGATGATTATCTATTTTGTACAACATATGGGAAACAGCTAACACGAGATGGGGCAATTACACTTATGAGAAAATATCATTTAAGCAGAGGCGTGGAAAAAACCTCGTTGCATGTGTACCGTCACACCTTTGCAAAAAATTGGATATTAAACGGTGGTGATATTTTCCGCTTACAAAAAATACTTGGACATAGTAGCATGGATATGGTTAAAAACTATGTGGAGATGTTTAATGATGATTTAAAAAAAGATTTTGAGGAATTTAACCCTCTGGATAATATATTAAGGGATAAAAAGCGTGATGTAATCAAGATGAAAAATTAGAAGAACTACAATCACAAGAGCAATAAATATACACAATATTCCATATCCCCTAAAAACAATATATGCGGACAATAAAAAGGGCAGTTCCTTGATTTCGGAACTGCCCTTTCTCTATCCGCAGGGGCTTATCTATTAGGGGGATATAGAGGCACTATGGCTATTCAGTATCGGTGCTTTCGACTGATTCCTGCTCTTGTAGCATCTCTAACCGTCCAATCCTTTTGGCAAGCAAGGGGTGGCTAGAGGTCATATGCTCTACTAAATTCATTTCTTCACCCAAAGACATTTTTTGAAGAAGATATAGGCTTTCGATTAAATTTTCCCCATAGCCGATTGTGAACGCAAATTCGTCCGCCTGATACTCGTTGTTCCTGCTGTTTGCGGAAAGAATCACATTCCCAATAAACATAAACACGAAAA
>DBFJJM010000011.1:0-2790 GCA_048393175.1 Candidatus Merdicola sp. | reverse complement strand
GGTAGCCTGAGAAAGAAATGCGGTTGGCAAACCGTTCAGAAGGGCTTAAGCCCAGAAGTGCCAGTACAATAGCCTTCTAGGCTAAGAGCAAACCACCCGTTTTACGGGTGGTTATGATTTTTTTCAGACCCAAATTTTAGTACTTTTCTTCACCCGTTTTATGATATTTTTCTTTTACTTGAAATAGAAAGGATTTTGATATATAATAGCGATAATTTAGGAACGGAAAGGAGTTACTTTATGGACTATAACTTTAATGAAATAGAAAAGAAATGGCAAGATTATTGGGATAAGAATAAAACCTTTTATACGGATGTATGGGATTTTTCCAAACCTAAATTCTATGCCTTAGATATGTTTCCTTATCCTTCTGGGCAAGGTCTTCATGTTGGTCACCCAGAAGGCTATACGGCAACAGATATTCTTTCTCGAATGAAACGAATGCAAGGCTATAACGTACTACATCCAATGGGGTGGGATGCGTTTGGACTTCCTGCTGAACAATATGCTATTAAAACAGGAAATCACCCAGCTGAATTTACAGAAAAAAATATAGCAATTTTTAAAAAACAATTAAAAATGCTTGGTCTTTCTTTTGATTGGGACAAGGAGATTTCTACTTGTGACCCAGATTACTATAAATGGACACAATGGATTTTTAAAAAGCTTTATGAAGATGGACTTGCTAAATTAATTGAAATGCCTGTCAACTGGTGCGAAGAATTAGGCTGCGTTTTATCTAATGATGAAGTGATTAATGGAAAAAGTGAAAGAGGCGGCTTCCCTGTTATTCGTAAAAATATGAAACAATGGGTATTAGATATTCCAAAATATGCTGACATTCTATTAGAAGATTTAGACGACTTAGATTGGCCAGAATCTACTAAAGAAATTCAAAAAAACTGGATTGGAAGAAGTGAAGGAGCAGAAGTTACTTTTCAAGTAGCTGGCTTAAAAGGATTAAAATTCACGGTATTTACCACAAGACCAGATACTCTGTTTGGTGCAACTTATTGCGTACTTGCTCCTGAACTTAAATTAGTAGAAAAAATAACCACTGAAGAGCAAAAGCAAAAAGTAGAAGAATATAAAGCATTGGCTTCTTCTAAATCCGATTTAGAAAGAACGGAATTAAACAAAGAAAAAACAGGAGTATTTACTGGCAGTTATGCTATTAATCCTGTGAACGGAAAAAAGATTCCAATTTGGATTTCAGACTATGTTTTAGCAACTTATGGTACAGGTTGCATCATGGCTGTTCCTGCTCATGACCAAAGAGATTATGAATTTGCTCAAAAATTTGGGCTTGACGTTGTTCCTGTATTAGAAGGAGGAGATATTTCAAAAGAAGCTTTTGTAGGAGATGGCACTCATATAAACTCTGATTTCTTAAACGGACTTTCGAAAGAAGATGCCATAACAAATATGATTTCTTGGCTAGAAGAAAAGAAAGTAGGAAAGAAAAAGGTAAACTATAAACTTCGTGAATGGATTTTTGCAAGACAACGCTATTGGGGAGAACCGATTCCTATTGTTTATGTAGATGATGAAATGAAAGCTTTAGCAGATTCAGATTTACCCCTTATTTTACCCGAACTAGAAGATTATAGTCCTTCTAAAACAGGAGCCTCTCCTCTCGAAAAAGCAACCAATTGGGTCAATACTACTTATGAAGGAAAACCAGCCAAAAGAGAAACCAGTACGATGCCAGGTGCAGCGGGTTCTAGTTGGTATTTCCTACGTTATATTGACCCAAATAACAAAGACGAATTAGCAAACCAGAAATTACTTGAATACTGGATGCCAGTAGATTTATATGTAGGAGGTCCAGAACATGCAGTAGGACATTTACTATATTCTCGTTTTTGGAATCATTATTTACATGATAAAGGAATCGTACCTACTACAGAACCATTTCAAAAATTACGCCATCAAGGTATGATTTTAGGTACCAATGGCGAAAAAATGAGTAAATCAAAGGGTAATGTTATTAATCCTGATGACATGGTAAAACAATACGGTGCCGACTCTTTAAGAGTATATGAAATGTTTATGGGACCAATCGAAAGTGCTAAACCTTGGGACCCTAATGGAATCGATGGTTCAAAGAAATTCTTAGATAGAGTATGGAGACTATATACTCAATCTGGAAAAATTCAGGATAAAGAAAACAAAGATTTAGAAAAAGTTTATCATTCTACTGTAAAAAAGGTAACAAATGATTATGAAAGTATGAATTTTAATACTGCTATTTCTCAAATGATGATCTTTGTTAATCAGGCCTATAAAGAAGAAATTTTACCAAAAGAATATGCAGAAGGATTTTTAAAATTGTTAAATCCTGTTGCCCCACACATTACAGAAGAACTATGGAATCAATTGGGTTATACTACTACTATTTCTTATGAAAAATGGCCTGAATACGAAGAAGAAAAAACCAAAGAAGAACAACTAAATTTACCAGTGCAAGTAAATGGAAAGTTAAGAGCCAATGTTACTATCTCCATAGACGAAGACCAAGACTTAATTAAACAAAAAATTAATCAAGAACCAAATATCATGAAACAATTAGAAGGAAAAACAATTGTAAAAGAGATTTACGTGAAAAACAAAATTTATAACATTGTAGTAAAATAGAAAAATGAAAATGTTCCAAAAAGAATACCTTTTATGAACTATACCCCAATTAGTGGAGTTAGTAAAAAGAGGACTTATGAAAACAGGTAGAATATTTTCTATCTGTTTTTCTTATGGTATAATGTTTTTGGTGATAATATGGAAAGAAAATAT
>DBFJJM010000010.1:0-26434 GCA_048393175.1 Candidatus Merdicola sp. | reverse complement strand
GGTAGCCTGAGAAATAAATGCGGTTGGCAGACCGTTCAGAAGGGCTTGAGCCCAAAAGTGCCAGTACAATAGCCTTCTAGGCTAAGAGCAAACCACCCGTTTGACGGGTGGTTATGATTGTGTTAAGATTTAATGGTAGGGGATTTCATATAGAGAAAATAAAAAGTAGTTGCACAGATAATGAAATTATTAGAATTGTTAAACATGATGTAATAATATTAGAAGGAGAAATACATGGTAGACTTAGAACTATATAGAATATTTAAAATTGTAGCAGATGAAGAAAACTTAACAAAAGCAAGTGGAATTTTACATATTTCACAACCTGCAGTAACGAAACATATCAAAAATCTAGAAAACGAATTAAATGTACAATTGTTTAAAAGAAGTAAATATGGAATGATATTAAATGAGAAGGGAAAAAAGTTGTATTTACAAATAAAGGACTCTATTGATGTTCTTTTAAAAGCAGAAGATATATTTAATATGCATAAAGAGATAAATTTAGGTGTACATGTAAATATGCCTAGCAAAATCTATAATAATGCGATTTTAAAATTTTATGAAAGCCATCAAAATAGTATTATTAATATACATCAATTAACAGCGGAAAATATGTTTTCAATGTTAGAAAAACAAAAAATAGACATTGCATTCTCTAAAAAATATAGTGATGAATTATATAATTCAAAAGAAATTAAATTTATAAAAATTGGAGAACTACATGATATATTTATTGTAAATGCTAATTCAAAATATCTAAATAAAAAACTTTCTAAAAAGGATTTAAGAAATATAAAAATTTATACGTTAAAAAAATTTTCTAGTGCGTATCAAAATTTGATAAAAGAGCTTGAATATAACAAAAATGATACAATCAATGTCGATAATGTAAATTATACTGCAATGCTTGAATTATTAAAGGTTAGAGACATAATAACTGTTATAACAAAAGAATATGTAGAAGAGAAACTAGCCAATAATGAATTATGCGTTTTAGATGTTGGTTTTTCACTTCCAAATGCAGAATTTGGTTTGTATTATAATGTTAATAATAATTTTAAAGAATTAAAGGATTTAATTGAAATCTTAAAAAGTAATTGCAAAGTATAACTTCAAGTTATACTTTGCAAACAAATATGTATTTTACATAATAGTGTTTTTCTTTTATAATTAAATTAATGACATTAGTCAAATAAATTATAGTTATGGAGGAAAACACATGCGGTTTTATGATTTAAAAGGCTTAGGTGACGAAGCAGCAAGTAATTTGATTGCAAAATGTCCAAAAATTGAAGTGAAAGAAGTTTTAGATAACCCAGAGATTTTATCGGAAAAAATTTTAATATTTCGAGGGAATTATGATGGGTTTGCTACGAATAGACTTTGTGCACGAATTTTTGAATATATCCCAACAGAGAACAGATGGAAAGTGTCAGATGTTACTGTTTACGATATGTTTATAACTAGTTTTGATTATCACTTCTTAAAGCAAGAGTTAGAATCAAAATTTGAGGCTTTTTGCAATGCAAATGGATTCATAATGGATGCATAATTCCTAAATGTAATGTATATATATCGCTACATTCACAGTAATCCCTCAGTTATACTGGGGGATTATACAAATAAAGTATATTGGGAGAAGAAAATGGAAATATTATTAACAAGACATGGATAAACTGAATGGAATTTACTAAAAAAGTACAAGGGAAAGCAGACATCGAATTAAATGAAAAAGGAATACAACAAGCAGAAACAACTCGAGATTCTTTGAAAGAAATAGCCGAGGGTATCGTAGAAGTTGTGTAAATCGGATTTCCTTCCGATTGATAACAACATAAATTTAAAGATTTCAAATATTAATTTTATTTTATTAGTATTTTTTCTATACTCTCTATTTTACGATAATATAAAAAACACATATGTTAGTCCTTTAGAAGTAAATTGTTATTTAAGAAGATTAAACCAAAAAGAAAAAATATCTGCTAATTTACATACTCATATGTTAAGGCATACCTATGCTACTAGATGTATTGAAAGTGGTATGCAAGCAAAAGCATTGCAAAGGATATTAGGACATAAGAAAATACAGACTACATTGGATATTTACACGTCAGTTTTTAAGAAATTTAGCGAGAATGAAATTGAAAAAGTTACACAATATTTTGAAGCACAAGGCTTATAAATATTATTTTAAATTTATGTTTCATATCAAAGGAATTTGTGCTAAAATACTCATATGAGGTAAGAATATGGAATATAAAAAATATTTTTAGATACTTGTGTATTAAGTGATATTGGAAGATTAGAAAAGCAAGATAGAGCAACTTTAGCATATAATTTTTTAGTAGAGGATAAGTTCCAAATAATTCTAACAGCATATCATTTATTAGAGATAGAAGATATACCTGATAAGATTATTAAAGACAATATATACGATTTTTTAGATTTATCATTAGTTGGATATGCAAAAAATGCAGATATGGTATTTCAGAAAGAAATTGAAAATTATTTTTTAGATAAAAAGATAAATATAATTGCATTTAATTTATCATATTTGCAAAAAGATAAAAATGGGCTCCCTTTTAATTTTAAGACATATAAAACAGAATTATTAAAAAATGCAGATTTTCAATCTGTAACAAAGGAATATAACGAAATTCTTTTAGGACTTCAAAATGCTAAAAGACCTTTAGAAGATATAGACAATTTTTTTAAAGTAATAATGTTCAATAGAATCTATAAATTAGAAAAAGCATTTTTAAGAAAACTAAATGGAGAATTTATTGATTACGAAAAGATACCATCATTTGTTGTATGGGCATATAGTTACGCAAATAAAATAGGTAGTGGCAATTTTAGAAGAAATATAAAAGAAATGAATGATGTTTCAATGTCTTATATAGCTCCTTATGTAGATATTTTAGTAGTAGAAAAAACAATTTGCTAGATATAAGGAAATAAGTAAAAAAAATTAGTATCATGTTTAGACAATGTAGACATTAGAAAACATAGCGATGTTATAATACATGAAGATAGTAAAATAAGGTTCAAATTGTAGAAAAATATCATAGAAAATTCGGTTGCAGTAAAATTGCAGTAATCGCAATTAAAAAAGTCGCATAAAGTATTGACTTTTCAGTACTTATACGACTTTTTACTACTGGTGCAGATGGCCGGAATCGAACCGGCACGAGGTTTAACCCTCGCAGGATTTTAAGTCCTGTGCGTCTACCAGTTCCGCCACATCTGCATAATTTTATTGTAATCTGGTAATTACATACAACAGTTGTAATTATAATACCAATCCTCTTACTTTGTCAATACATTTAATGAATTTTTCACATCTTACCTTATATTATAGCTAAATGCTTAAGTTATTTAGATATTAATAGTTAGAATACAAGAAATATTTGCTTTTTTACTAAAAAATAAGATAAAATAATTTATATAAAGTATTGACTCTCCCCTTAGAGTATAGAATAAAATAAATTTCAGGAGTTGGTAATATGTACAAAATAGGTGAATTTTCTAAACTTGCAAAGACTACTATAAAAACATTAAGATACTATGAAAAAGAAAAATTATTGGTTCCATCTTTTATTGATACAAATGGATATCGATATTATGAAACAATGCAATTAATGGAACTTGCTAAAATTGTGTCATTAAGACAAATTGGTTTATCGATTGGCGAGATAAAAAATGTTTTAACAGGTGGGAACTTAAAAGAAGTACTAGGTGATAGAAAACAAGTTATAGAAGAAGAAACGAAAAGGTACCAATACCAACTTTCAAAAATTAATTATTTATTGGAGGGAAAAGATATGAATTATGAAGCAGTCGTAAAAGAACTACCAGGATACGTAGTTTATTACAAAGAAGGGGTGATTGAGGATTACAGTAAAATAACAGAATTTATTTTAAGCTCAGCTGAAGAATGTAGAAAAACAAATCCAACAATTAAATGTATCGAACCAGACTATTGCTATATTAGTTACTTAGATGGAGAGTACAAAGAAAAAAATATTAAAATTAGATATGTACAAGCAGTAGAAAAAGAAGGTACCCCAAATCAAACCATTCACTTTGATAAGCTAAAACCAGTTAAGGCAATATGTATCTATCATAGAGGGGCTTACGATTTACTAGGAAATGCTTACAGTTTTATTATGAAATATATCGAAGAAAATAATTATGAAATAATCGATTATCCAAGAGAAAGATATATTGATGGAATATGGAATAAAGAACAGGCTCAAGATTGGCTAACTGAAATCCAAGTTCCTGTTAAAACAAAATAAAGGGATAAAAGATAGATTTATTAGTTTACAAGAATACAAATACAAAATCAATCACTATGGGGATAAGAAATAAAGGTTATCCCCATAGTGGTTATTTTTTATCTGGTAAACCTTTACAAGTATCTATAATAATTGTTTTTAAAAGCTCTTTATTATCAATCTCTTCTATAAAATACATAGGTTTTGCTCCAGAATAAGGAATTTGTTCGGATAACTGATATTTTTTATTATTAGTAACGATTTTTATAAGTAATCTATTATCATAAATACCACCAAATAATTTGTTATTGTAATAAAGTAAGTATTCTCCCATCATTGGTCTGCAAAAAATATCGGTTAGTAAATTTAATTGTTCTAGAATGAAATCTCTGTATTGTTTTGTTGTTGCCATATTAGTCCTCCTTTTCATAAAGCTTTATCAAAGCTATCACTTCATCTATCTCTTTTTTGATTAAAATTTGCATACTATCAATATATCTTAAATAGTTAAGAGTAGTTATTGTATCTAGTATTTTTTTATGTAACTTCTTTTTATAGATTATCATTTCTTGAATTGAGCTTAAATATTGCCTTACTGCTGTGGGCTTTTTGTCGTCTAGCTCTAGCAAAATTTTATCAATATATGGATTAATTCTATTTTCTTTATCCCATTTTGCATTTTTATAAATTAAACCAAATCCTCGAACACGGATATAAGAATTAGAACTTTTTAACATTTGTATCTATTCCTCTAAGTAAGGGTAAACGATATTACTAACTTCTGAAAGTTTTTCTAGTTCTTGTAGAGTTTGATATGCTATAATAGTATTGTTTTACTTTAATAATTCAATTTTTTGTGCTAAATCCATAAAATTTCTCCTTTGGTAATTAGGATGAAAATAGTATAACAGAAAAGAGAAAAGATAACAATAAATAGAGTAGAAATAAAAAAGGGCGAATTGACAAATTAAAGATAGGTAGTATATAGTAAAATAAGAAAAAAGCATTCAAGAAGGATGGAAGAAATATGAAAATAGGATTTACAATTGGTAAGTTTGCACCGTTTCATAAAGGTCATGAATATCTAATAGAAAAAGCATTGCAGCAGATGGATAAGTTTTATGTTGTGGTATATGATACACCAGAATTTGAAATAGATATTTCTACAAAACTAAAGTGGATACATAAAAAATTTCCTCAAGTATGCTATATAAAAGCATTTAATAGTCCAAAACAATATGGTTTAGATAAAGAAAGTGTGGCAATACAAATGGAATATCTTTCAAAAAAAATAGAAGGAATTGCTGTAACACATTTTTTTAGTAGTGAAGAGTATGGAAAATATGTGGCAGATTATTTAGGAATACAAAATGTTTTAATTGACCCCAAAAGAGAAAATTATCCAATCAGTGCAGAAAAAATAAGAAATAATATGCAATACTATAAAGAGTTTTTAGATAGTGATGTATATCAAGAGATGGAAAAACAAAAAAGCAAAGTGTAAGAACGGATAAGATAGGCAAAAAAGGAGAGAAAAGAATTATGATTCGATTTGGCAGTGCTGGAAATCCAGAAGATTTTTATCAAAAAGGTTTTAAAAATTCAGAAGAGATGCCAAAATATTTAGCACAAATGGGATTAGATGCGTATGAATATGAATGCTCAAGAGGAGTAAGAGTAAGAGTAAGTGAACAAAAAGCAAATAAGATAAGACAAGAAAGTAAGAAATATAATATTTCATTAAGTGTTCATGCACCTTATTATATTAGTCTTTCTACGCAGGAACCAGAAAAACAGGAAAAAACAGTAGGATATATCTTAGATACCATGAAAGTAGCAAAGCAAATGGGAGCCAGTAAAATTGTAGTACATGCAGGAGCTTTGTTAGGTCTAGAAAGAGAATTTGCTGTAAAAAGTGCTTGCCAGTTGTTAAAAAAAGCAATGGAGCAAGCTGATAAAATAGGATTAGGAGAGATTCGAATTTGTCCAGAAACAATGGGAAAAATAAATCAATTAGGGGATAGTAAGGAAATTATTCAAATGTGCCAAGTGGATAATAGATTTTTTCCAACAATTGATTTTGGGCATTTGTATTGTAGAAGTTTAGGAAAATTAATCAGTAAAAAAGATTGGAAAGAAGAATTAAAGCAATATCTTAAAGTTTTAGGGTATGACAGAATGAAACATTTTCATGCTCATTTTAGTAAAATGGAATATACAAAAGGAGGAGAAAAAAGACATGTTACTTTTGCTAATAAAGAGTGTGGACCAGATTTTTCTGTTATAGCAGAAGTATTAAAAGAATTAGAATTAGAACCTTCCATATTATGTGAGTCAGCAGGAACTCAATCAATTGATGCAAAAGAAATGAAACAAATCTATTATGGCAAATAACTATTCATATTCAGGATAAAGACATGAAAAAAGTACTTATAACATAGGTGATGCATGGATTACTTATTGCAAAAATACGATTTTTCTATAATTAGCATACACTAGGGCAAAGACATAAAATAAAAAGGACTTGCACAAAATAAAAAGATATGTTAATATATTAAACAATAAAGAGCCATTGAAAAAGCAAAGTATATGAAGGATGAGTATAATACAGAGAAATAGGGAGGCTGAGAACCTATAAATATCCCTTGATAGAAATTTCACTTTTTCGGTCTATTTCTGAACAAAAGTAGGAAATAGCGTTAGCTACGTTATCGCTTTTAGAGGTTAATGCAAATTAACGAAATTAGGTGGTACCACGAATTTAAAAGCCATTCGTCCTATGTCAGGATGAGTGGCTTTTTAGATTTTAAAGGAGGTTTTTTCATGAAAGAGCAAATACAAAGCATAAGGCAAAAAGCAATAGAAGAAATAGGAAAAGTAACAGATTCTAATCAGTTAAATGACATTCGTGTTAAGTATTTAGGAAAAAAAGGAGAACTTACTTCTATTTTAAGAGGTATGGGAGATATTTCACCAGAAGAAAGACCATTAATCGGTGAGAATGTTAATCAAGTAAAAGATGAATTAGAAAGCTTGTTACAAGAAACAGAGAGAAAGATAAAGAGGCAAGAGTTACAAGAAAAACTAAAACAAGAGAAGTTAGACGTAACCATGCCAAGTAAAAAAATAGAAATCGGTTCAATTCATCCGATTACTAAGATTAATCAAGAAATTGAGGAAATCTTTATCGGTCTTGGCTATGAAATTGCAGATGGACCTGAAATAGAATTAGCACAATATAATTTTGATAAATTAAATACACCAGAAGACCACCCAGCAAGAGATATACAAGATACCTTCTATATCACAGATGAAATTGTACTGCGTTCTCAAACCTCGCCTGTGCAAGCAAGAGTGATGGAAAGTCAAAAACCGCCCATTAAGATTATATGTCCCGGTACGGTATATCGCTCTGATACAGTAGATGCTACTCATTCCCCAGTGTTTCATCAAATTGAAGGATTGGTAGTGGATAAAAATATTTCTATGTCTGATTTAAAAGGAACATTAGAAGTATTTGCTAAAAAATGCTTAGGAGAAAATACGAAAATTCGTTTCAGACCACATCATTTCCCATTTACAGAACCAAGTGCAGAAGTAGATGTTTCTTGCTTTATTTGTAATGGAAAAGGTTGCAAAACTTGTAAAGGAGAAGGATGGATAGAACTTTTAGGATGCGGAATGGTTCATCCAAATGTGTTACGCTCTTGTGGAATAGACCCACAAGAATACTCTGGATTTGCTTTTGGTTGTGGTGCAGAAAGAATTGCAATGGCGAAATATGGAATTGATGATATGCGTTTGCTATATGAAAATGATGTCAGATTTTTAAAACAATTCTAAAAAAGAAAAGATGGTTAAGGAGGTAAAAGATGAAAGCAAGTATAGAATGGCTAAAAGAATATACCGATATAGAGGTATCAGCAAAAGAGTTAGCAGATATTTTAACATTAACAGGTTCTAAAGTAGAAGACATCTTATCACAGGGAGAAGATATTAAAAATGTAGTAGTAGGTAAGATTTTAGAGATAAACAAACATCCTGATGCAGATAAATTAGTAGTTACGAAAGTAGATGTAGGGGATGCTATTATTCAGATTG
The DNA here is from genome assembly GCA_048393175.1 of Candidatus Merdicola sp. Lineage (GTDB taxonomy): Bacteria > Bacillota > Clostridia > TANB77 > CAG-508 > Merdicola. The sequence goes on along the minus strand of DBFJJM010000010.1, from coordinate 18,050 downwards.
TAACAGGAGCTACTAATGTCAAAGAAGGAGATATTGTTCCTATTGCAAAAGATGGGGCTAAACTACCAGGTGAGAAAAAAATTAAAACAGGAGTGCTTCGTGGAATAGAATCTTGCGGGATGATGTGCTCTATCGGAGAATTAGGATTAACAAAAGACCGCTATCCTGACCAGATAGAAGAAGGAATCATGATTCTTCCTAAAGAATATGAAAAACAGTTAGGAAAAGATATTGTAGAGGTGTTAAGCTTAAAAGAAGATGTGATTGATTTTGAGATTACCCCTAATCGCCCAGATTGTCTATCAATTGAAGGATTAGGAAGAGAAACAGCAGCTTCTTTACGAAAACCATTTTTCAATCCTCGCTCTGATTTAGAGAAACTAAAAGTAGAAAAAAAAGACCAAATAGAAGGATTAAAAGTAGAAATTACAGCAGAAGATTTATGCTATCGTTATGCTGCTAGAATGGTAAAAAACGTAACAATTGGGAAGTCGCCAGATTGGATGGTAAGAAGACTTCAAGCATGTGGAGTAAGAAGTATTAATAACATTGTAGATATTACGAATTATGCGATGTTAGAATTAGGCCAACCAATGCATGCTTTTGATATTGAATCGATTAAAGGAAAGAAAATTACAGTAAGAAGAGCAAAAAAAGGAGAAAAAATAACAACATTAGATGAAGTTGAAAGAGTTTTAGAAGATACGATGTTAGTCATTGCTGATGAAGAAAAACCAGTAGCTATTGCAGGAGTGATGGGGGGACTAAATTCTGAAATTGAACAAAATACCAATACGGTTGTATTTGAATCAGCTGTTTTCTATGGAGGAAGTATTCGTAAAACAGCTAAAAAAGTAGGACTTCGTACAGAAGCATCTTCTCGTTATGAAAAAGGATTATCTCCTGAGAATGCGATTCGAGTCGTCAATCGTGCTGTTCAATTAGTAGAGCAGTTAGGAATAGGAGAAGCGGTAGAAGGAGTCATTGATGTTTATCCTACGAAACAAAGAGAAAATCGTATTCCTTTTGAAGTAGAAAAAATCAATCAATTATTAGGTACTAAGATTTCGAAGGAAGAGATGATTTCCATTCTAGAAAGATTAGAAATAAAAGTAGAAAAAGAAGAAGTCATTCCTCCATATTATCGTCAAGATGTAGAAGGAGTAGCAGATTTAGCAGAAGAAGTACTGCGTTTTTATGGTTATGATAAGCTAGAAAGCACATTAATTTATGCAGAAAGTACTTGTGGTGGAAAAAATAAAATACAAAAAATACAAGATAGAATGCGTCAGTTATTAGTCGATAGAGGATTATGCGAAATCTATACTTATGGTTTTCTAAATGAAAAAGAGTTAGATAAAATTAATTTAGAAGAAGACAGTATCTTAAGAAAAGAAAGTATTGTGATTCGTAATCCTTTAAGTGAAGATTATACCATGATGCGAGCAACTACTATTGCAAGTATGATGCAAAGTCTTTCTACTAATTATAATAAGAAAAATAAAGAGGTAAGTTTATTTGATTTATCTAGAATCTATCAAAATGATACTTCTCAAATAGAAGAAGGAAAGTTACCAAAAGAAGAAGTTGTTTTAACCATTGGAATGTATGGGCAGACAAAAGATTTTTATACCTTAAAAGGAATACTAGAAAATCTTTTAGAAGTAGTGGGAGTTAGTAAATATCTGATACAAAAGGAAGAATTAAATAGGCAGTACCATCCAGGAAGAACAGCAAATATATGTGTAGGAAAAGATTGTATTGCAACGTTTGGGCAGATTCATCCTCTCATTGCAGAAAATTATGGTATATCTACAGCTGTATGGTTAGCCCAGTTAAACGTAGAAAAGATTGTAAAATATGCAAGAGAAAATAAAAAATATGTTCCTATTGCCAAATATCCAGCAGTACAAAGAGATATTGCAGTAGTAGTAGAAGAAGAAATAGAAGTAGGGAAAATAGAAGAAATCATTGAGAAAAAAGCAAAAAAAGCGTTAGAATCGTTAACATTATTTGATGTTTTCCGTAATGAAAGAATTGGGAACAATAAAAAAAGTGTAGCCTATTCTCTAACTTTTCGAAATAAGGAAAAAACAATGACAGAAGAGGAAATAAACGAAATAATGAAGGGTATTATCCAAGAATTAGAGATAAAATTAGGAGCAGAGTTAAGAAAATAAAGAAAAAATGCAGTTTGCAAAAACTGTATTTTTTTTGTATTGAAAAAAGTATTGGTATGTGATAAGATAGCAATATAGGAAAACAAAAGGAGGAATGGCAATGGCACAAAAAAGAAGTAAGTCACAATTTTTTGTAAAAATTATGGCATTTGTATTAGCTGCATTAATGGTATTTGGTATGGGTGGTACCTTGCTATATTACTTAATTTCGATGTAAGAAGAAATAAAAGAGGGAAAAAATATGATAGATAATTTTTGGGAAGGAATCCTTAATTTTTTGAATGAAGAGGTTTTAGGATATATTCATACTTTGTATCAATATCCGATTAAATTAATATTACTTATCATCGATTTAAGTATTGTTATTTTTTTAGGGTTTAAACTAGTAAAAGTAGCAAAAAATTCACGAGCATGGCAATTATTAAAAGGAATTGTTTTTTTAATTGTGGCAACATGGCTTAGTGGGATTTTTAAATTAAATATTTTAAATTATATTTTAACAGCTGTAATGAATTGGGGAGTGGTTGCTCTAATTGTCATCTTTCAACCAGAAATTAGGCGTGCATTAGAACAATTAGGAACGAATAAATTTACCAAGTTTTTTGGAATGGATAAAGATATTGCAACCAAAACAAAAGAGGATATTTATAAAGTAGTAATTGCAGCAGAGGAATTAGCAAAAGAAAAGACAGGTGCGTTAATTGTACTGGAAAGAGATATTGAAATAAAAGATATTATTGATACAGGAATTGGAATTCACTCGGAGGTATCGCCTCAACTACTAACTAACATTTTTGTACCGAAAACACCACTTCATGATGGAGCGGTAGTTATTAGTAATAATCAAATTGCAGCAGCAGCGTGTATGTTACCTTTAGCAGGAGACCAAGATATTGCAAGAGAATTAGGAACAAGACACAGAGCAGCAATTGGTATTTCGAAAGAATCGGATGCAATTGCAGTTGTGGTTTCAGAAGAGACAGGAAAAATTTCAGTAGCAAAAGATGGTTCTTTAATTGCAGATGTTAGGATAGATGTATTAAAAAAGATTTTAATTACGAATATTGTAACAAAACGTTTTGGGGAAGAACAGACAAACCACCATAAATTATTTCATAATGTGAAAGAGAAAATAGAAAAGCGTAGAGAAAAAATAGAAGAAAAGCAAAAAGAAGAACAAGAAAAGCAGAAATAACAAGAAGTATTTGCATTTTAACAAGAAGTATGCTAAAATAGGAAAAGTTGAAACGAAAACCATAAGGAGGAAAAAACATGCAAGTTGTTACCTATATTTTAATTGCAATTTATGCCATTAACTGTTTAGCTTTAGTTGTTTTAACAATGATGCAATCGAAAAATGATACGGGGGCGTCTGGTAGTATTACAGGCTCTACGACAAATAATTTTTATGAAAAAAATAAAGGAAGAACAAGAGAAGGAAAATTAAGAAGGTGGACCATTATATTAGGAATTTCTTTTGTCATATTAACCATTGTCCTTGGAATTGTATATGTTGTAAAATAAGAAGAAAAAAGAAGTAGAAACAGTTGTATAAAAAAGATACTGTTTCTTTTTTATTTTAAGAGGAGAAAAGATGGAAGAGAAAGAAAAAAAGTTATTATCTTTTATGAAAGATAATAAGTATGTTCCTATGAAAGCAAAGCAAATTGCTAATATACTTGGTTTGGCAGAAGAAGAGAAAAAAGAGTTGTTAGCTTTATTAAAAAAATTAGAGCAAGGTGGAAAAATACAAAAAGACGGAAACAATCGATATTCCCTTTATGAAGAAACATTGTTAGAAGGGATTTTTCGTGGTAATAAAAAAGGGTATGGATTTGTTAGCTTTCCTACGATGGAACAAGAGGATGTGTATATTCCAGAAGATAAAACAAAGGAAGCCTTAAATGAAGATATTGTTTTAGTCAAAATAAATAAACAAAAGGCTAGCGGTTTTCGTGCAGAAGGTGAAATTGTTAAAATAAAAAAACATGGTAAAGACACATTAGTGGGAATTTTTCAAAAAAATCGTAATTTTGGATTTGTTATCCCAGATGATATTCAATTTGGAACCGATATTTTTATTTCGAAAAAGAAGTTCCATCATGCTAAAAATGACCAAAAAGTAGTAGTCAAAATTACAAAGTATCCACAAAAAGGAAAAAAAGCAGAAGGGGAAATCATTGAGGTGTTAGGAAATCAAGACCAAGAAGACATGGATTTTCTTTCCCTTATCAAAGAATATCGTTTGCCATATGAATTTCCAGAAGGCGTAATAAAACAGACTAATGACATTCGAGAAGAGATAGAAAAAAAGGAAATTCCTTATCGCAAGGATTTAAGAGAAGAACTTCTTTTTACGATTGATGGAGAAGAAGCAAAAGATTTAGATGATGCAGTTTGTGTGAAATGTTTAGAAAATGGAAACTATTTTTTAAATGTTAGTATTGCAGATGTGAGTCATTATGTAGAAGAAGGGTCTTTATTAGACCAAGAAGCAAGCCTAAGAGGAACAAGCATCTACTTTTTGAATAAAGTAATTCCAATGCTTCCTACTAAATTATCCAATGGAATTTGTAGTTTAAATGCAGGACAAGACCGCTTTACTCTTTCTGTTTTAATGGAAATTGATAAAAAAGGAAAAGTTATTTCTTCTGAGATAGTAAAAGCTATTGTTAACGTAAAGGAAAGAATGACCTATACGAATGTACAAAAAATTTTAGATAAATCAGATAAAAAAGTGTTAAAGCAATATGAACCTTATTTAGAACAATTTGAGAATATGAAGCAATTAGCTCTTATTTTAAAGAAAAGAAGAGAAAAGGAAGGTTATTTAGAGCTTGATATTCCAGAGACCAAAATAGAATATGATAAAAAAGGAAATATAATGTCTATTCAAAAAAGACAAAATACTTTTGCAAATGAACTAATTGAGCAATTTATGTTAACAGCAAATGAAGTAGTAGCAGAACGATTTTTTTGGCTACAAGCTCCTTTTATTTATCGTGTTCATGAGCAGCCGGATTTAGATAGAATAAAAGAATTAAATAAATTTTTGTATAACTTAGGGTATATTGTAAGAATCAGTCAAGAAAAGGTATACACGAAAGCCTTTTCAGGTCTATTAAAACAGGTTAAAGGAACCAAAGAAGAAAAAATTGTTTCTAATCTTATGTTGCATACTTTAAAACTTGCCCGCTATGAAGCGGAGAATAAAGGGCATTTTGGACTAGCTAGTAAATATTATTGTCATTTTACATCCCCAATTCGTCGTTATCCAGACTTGTTTATTCATCGTATGATTTCTAAATGGATAGAACAAGATTACAGAATAAAAGAAAAACAAAAAGAAAGGGACGAACAATTAGCAAGAAAATATGCTCAAAGCTCTTCTGAAAGAGAAAAACTAGCCCAAAAAGTAGAACGTGATAGTGTAGAGATGAAAAAAGCAGAATATATGAGTGATAAAATAGGAAAAATATATACTGGTATTATCTCCAATGTCACATCATTTGGTATTTTTGTGGAATTAGAGAATACGGTAGAAGGACTAATTCGATTTGAAAATCTAGGGAAAGAATATTTTATCTATGATGATGAACATAAACAAATTATAGGAGAAAAAACAGGAAAAACATATCATATTGGAGAGGAAATAACAGTAAAAGTAATAGAGGCAAGTAAACAATTAAGGAGAATTTCTTTTTCGAAACAGGAATAAAAAAAGAAAAGTTATGATAAAATGAAAAGAAAGGGTGAAGCGTATGAAAAAAGAATTAAAACCAAATACTAGTTTAGCTCCTGTACCAGTTGTAATGCTATCTTGTGGTGAAGAGGGGAAAGAAAATATTACGACGATTGCGTGGACAGGGATATTATCTTCAGAACCACCAATGGTATATGTATCGATTAGACCAAATCGTTATTCTCATGAAATTATTTCTAAAACAAAAGAATTTGTGATAAATTTACCAAATGATTGCCTTGTTTATGAAGTGGATTATTGTGGTACAAAATCAGGAAGGCAAGTAGATAAATTTAAAGAAATGAACCTAACGAAAAAGAAAGCAAATAGGACCAACACAGTATTGATTGAAGAATGTCCTATTCAATTAGAATGTATAGTAAAAGAGATAAAACCTATGGGGTCTCATGATGTGTTTATTGCAGAGGTAGTAGAGGTTCAAGCAGAAGAAGAGTTTTTAAAAGAAAATGGAACAATCGATTATGCGAAAGCCAATTTATTAACTTTTGCAGGAAGTGATTATTTAGCCCAAAATACAAAAGTGGCACAAAGAGGAATCTCAGTAAAGGAAAAAGAAGAATAAAAAAAGATAAGAAAAAAAGGGGTAAGAAAAAAGAAATTTCTTATCCCTTTTTATACTAGTAAATAAGATAGATAGAAAGAGGAATACTAACCAAACAAATACTAGCAAGAACAATAATGCTAATAGCAGCAGGTTTGTTTTTTTGTGTTTTCCATTCATAAAGTCCATAACTTACGGTTTTAACAAAAATATAAATACCAAATAATAAAAATAAAATAAACATAAATTATACTCCTTTTAGGTCTTTAAAAGTAAACGACCAGAACGAATATTAGTAGTAACATCTACATCAAAGAAAGCATTTTGATAATTAGATAACCAATTATATTCTTCCCAATCTTTCCAAAATAGGAATTTAGTTACTGCTTTTTTCCCAAATCCTACTATATCACTTTTGAATTCTTTTGCGGTTTTATATAAATAGGCCGATATATTTTCTTCTAAATACGAATTAGCATAGGTTTCTAAAATAGATAAATTCTCTTCTTTTAAATAATCATGTTCTTGGTTCATCGATAAAATCGTTGCTTTTAAATCTACTGTTACATGGATAAAAGGAGAAGAATTTACTAAATCAACAGAACTTTTGGTTTTCTTTTTAATTTTAACTTGCAAATCGATTGTTTCAGATTCACTAAAAGGACTTGGAATCGTAATGACACAAGTTCGAAGTTTACCTAATAGGATTAAATGACAGATTGTTTCAATACCATTTAATTCACCTACAAATTTGTCGGAAGAAAAAACAGCTAGACCCATATTTTCAATACTTGTTTTATTATTCGTAATAGGTGTTTCACCAGCAGTATGACTTACATCTCTTTCTTGAGCGTTTCCTGATGAATTTGTAGAGTGAGTAGACGGGTTATTAATCGAACCTAGAATAGCAAAAGGGTCACTAAACGTATCATCAATACTAGCAAAAAATTCTCCTAACGTAGCATCTGCTGTGTAACCTGTATATTCACTAGAAGTAGGAGCGATTTCATAATAACGGGCAGATAAATTTTCAACAGCAGGTTTGGCGTTTTCTAAAAAGGATTTTGCGTCTGATTTACAAACTACAATATTAGTCGAAGGAGAAACTTCTACATCATTAATTAAAGTATAGACATATTCATTTAAACCTTGTGAAGCAATTTCTTCTGAGAAGACTGCTACTTTACAATGAGAAAGATTAATTTTTTTACTAATATAACTGTTCATTAAATTAATACCAGAATTAATAGAAGAACATTCAATACTTTTTACAATTACTTGAGAGGATTGAGAAGAACCTCCACTTTGTCCTCCAGAACTTTCTCCACCAGGAACGGAAAGCTGAAAACTTAAATTTAAGCGGTTATTTTGCCCAACATCAAAACCTAATGCAACCACATAAGCTAGTTGGTCCATATTTCTATCATTATAACAGCCAGATAAGCAGAAACTACAGAAAATGAGAATCAGTAATAAAGAAACATACTTTTTAAAAAGTGGATTTTTTTTCATGATTTTGCCTGTTCCCTCCTTTTTTCTAGTCGTTTATTTTTCAAATATGCTAAAATAAGGATTCCAAAACTAATAAAAAATACCAAAGCAATAGAATAATATTTATACACAGTAGACTCTAAGAAGTTTATTTGAGACATATTTTGTGGTAAAAAAGCCACCAGAAAAACAAACCCAGAAAAGCAAACAGAAAGAGGTTTCCCCTTGTTCAAGTTTGCTATTTTCTGAAAGATAATAGTAGAAAACATGACACAGATGGAGACAAAGGAGATAACTGCAAGTATCCAAATAAGAGAAAATAAGGCTTCCGGTCTTTGAAAAAAGTTCCCTAAATTTAAGGAGCGAACGAGTAAATAAATAGGGGATAGTTCTTCAATATTAAATACAAAAGGAAGGGAACATAATAGAGAAACAATAGAGAAAAATAGAAGAACGCTACAAAGACTAATCGACCCAATGGTAACTTTTTTAAAGTCTTTTTCTTTTTTTAACAAAGGTTGAATAAAAAATAAGAAAGAAAGACCAGCAAAAACAAAAAGATTCGTGGCACCGTAAAGGAAAGTTTCATTTAAACCATAGCCAAATAAAGGGAAGATTCTTTCAATTGCAAAGTTATCGTTAACAAAAAGAAGAGGAATAATTAAACTAACAATCATAATAGGAGTAATAATTAAATTACATCTAGTAATTGCTTTATTATGGTAATTTGTAGCCACTACAACAGCAATAATGAAAAACAATAAAAATAGTGCAATGGGAACATTGGGGAAATAAGTTAAATGAATTCCATCTGCAAAGGTACGAAGGATGATTCCTGCCATAGCAAGAAAGAAAATCAGATATAATATACCAAGTAAAATTTTTAATATTTTTCCACCAAGAAATTCTGCAATATCAATAATATCTTTATTTTTAAAAGGGCGAAATAAATGTAAAAATAGAATAGTTAATATTCCAATCAAAAGAAATAAATATAACATATTTAAAACAGAAGCAGAACCACATGTGTTAAAAACAATTTTAGGAAGATTGGAAATTAGGTGATTAATAATAGCAATAGAGACTAAACAAATTGCTTCAATTGTTCCAATTTTGGTAGTAGATTCCATTTTTATACTCCTTTCATGTGAATCATAAAATAATTAAGAATGGGGATAACGCCAATTCATACTAATATGCTGTTGCTTGTGTTGTTTTTTCGTATTTAAAAAGTCAGCTCTGTCTTCTCTTTTCCAAGCAGGGGATAAAAAGACTCCTTTGGAATCTTTGTGCATTACAGGTATAAAAGGAGATAAATAACTAACACCAAAAGATTTTAGGTTTGATAGAATAATAAGATGGATAAAGATTCCAATAGCAATTCCTACAAATCCTAATAAAGAGCCGAGCAAAATATAAACAAATCTTAATACTCTGCAATGAAAACTTAAAGAAAAGTCTGGAATAGCAAAAGAGGCAATACCAGTAAGAGCTACAATAATAATTAAAATAGGGCTTACAATACTAGCATCTACAGCTGCTTGTCCGAAGAATAAGGGCACCGATGATTCCAATCGTAGGTCCAATAGGAGAAGGAACACGAAGGCCTGCTTCACGAATTAGTTCAAAGGATACTTCCATGACTAATATTTCGAACAAAATAGGAAATGGTACTGCTTCTCTTGAAGCAACAATGGCAAATAATAGCTCTGTTGGAATTAATTCCTGATGAAAACTAGTAATTGCCATATAAAGACCAGGAAGTAAAAGAGCAATAAAAAAGGCTAATGTTCGAACAAATTTTAATAAATTACTATACTGATATTTTAAGTTCACATCCTCTGGAGAGGACAAAAAGTCAAAAAACACGCCAGGCATAATAAGAGCATAAGGACTTCCATTTACTAAAACGACAACACGACCTTCTAGTAAATGAATAGAAGCCTTATCTGGTCTCTCTGTTGCCATCATTTGAGGAAGACTACATTTTCCATTGTCTTCAATTAGTTGTTCTAATTGACCAGAAGAAAGCAAGTAATCAATCGACAAATTGTTAAGGCGATATTTTACTTCAGAAACTAATTCATTATTAGCAATATCTTTCATATAACAAACTGCACATTTTGTTTTACTTAATTTTCCGACAGAAATACTTTCAATAATTAGATTTTCATTATTTACCATTCTACGAAGTAAAGAAGTATTCGTACGAATGACTTCAGTAAAAGCTTCTTGCGAACCACGAATGACAATTTCATTTTTAGGTTCACTAATGCTTCTTTGTTTGAAACCTTTTATATCTAAATTAAAGGCAATAGGAAGAGTGTCAACAAATAAAACACAATTCCCCATATTAACCGCTTCTGTGACAGAGTCAAACTTAGTTTCTTTTGTAACAGAATTTTGTGGCATAAGAGAGTCATAAATATATTCTGCCAAATCAAATTTTTTTACTTTTCTTACCGTAATATTGTTGGTAACAGCTTCTGAAATAACACGATTTTCATCATTATCATAAGTATTAGCACGATTTCGGAGCATAAGAGGGTCTAAAATGTAGTGATTCATCATATCCGAATCTACCATACCATCAATATAAACTAAAAGTGCATTGTATTGTTTGTTACGGGCAGTTAAAGTAAACTGGCGAAGGATGACATCACTATTCATTAAACTATTATAGATTACTTCAAGCTCTTCTAAATTTACGGATAAAGTAGGAAAAATCTGTTTTGGTTCTTGCTTTTTGGTTTGGGTATCAGAAGGAACAGGGTTTTCTTTAGAGGGGGTATTCCCATTTGGAAGAATAAACTCATATTCTTGTTTTTCATGATATTGTAATAGATTTTGGAAAAAATTTTTAATTTTGCTTACCATCTTTTTACCTCATTATTTTCATTTTTTATTATTCTTTTCCAAAATAGCAAAAAATATGTATTGAATGGAAAAAACAAACTAATCAAAAAAGCAGAAAGAAAACTCTATTTTTTCTAAAAAAGATATGATATAATAAAAAGAGAATAACAAAAGAAAGAGGAGTTTTTATGTTAAAGGAAAAAAGAGGAAATGCGAGTTTTGCTATCCTTATTTTTATTTTACTTGCCATTATTGGAGTGAGTGTTTTTTTATATATTTATTTTACTTTTGATGAAGAAATTCAAGTACCAGGACCAGAAAATATTATTTCGGTAGAAGATGAAGTGCAAACAGGGAAAACAGTGATTAAACCTAATGAAAATGTGCAAAATCCATTAAGTGGTTTGCAACAACAACCTATTTCAAATCAAAGTATACAAAATGCATATTATTACCAGCAAATTGATTCAAATGCGAAAAAAATTTATGATGGATTAGTAAGCCATAAGGAAGAATTGAAAACAGGAACATATACAATTGATTTTGGTAATCAATTTGAATCTATTTTAAAAGAAGAAAATGGAACAGAAAAAATGAATCAAATCTATCAAATTGCATTAGATGCACTTACCTTAGACCATCCAGAATTATTCTATATTGACGTAAGTAAAATGATAATGACGATTCATACTAGAAAGGTAGTGTTAAAAACATCCTATAAAGTAGAAATTGGAAATGATAGTAACGCAAATTATTTAATTGATGGATTTTCGAATAAAGAACAAGTAAATCAAGCACTACATCAGATAGAACAAGTAAAACAAAATATTTTAGCCATAAGAAGTACAAATCAATATGAACAAATTAAATTAGCACATGATTGGATTGTGGATAATGTTTCTTATGATGAAAGTATAAGACGTACGCATACCAGAAATATTTATGGCACTTTTGTAGAAAAACAAGTTGTATGTGAAGGTTATGCTAAAGCTTTTCAGCTATTGATGAATGAGATGGGAATTCCTTGTGTTATTGTAGTAGGAACGGCTACTAATTCAGAAGGAAAAACAGAATCTCATGCTTGGAATTATGTTCAAATGGACGAAAAATGGTATGCTGTTGATACAACATGGGATGACCCAATTATAAGGGGAGGAAAATTAACGAACAAACTAAAATATACCTATTTTTTAAAAGGCTCAACAAGTTTTAACCAAAATCATGTAGCAACAGGAAAAGCTTCAGAACAGGGAATGGTATTTAGCTATCCAGAATTAAATAGACAAGATTATTAAAAAAAACCTCGTATTTACGAGGTTTTTTTGCTATAGAATAATACAAATAAGTCCGCCACTACCTTCATTTACAATTCTTTCTAATGTTTCTTGAAGTTTGCACTGAGCATCTTCTGGCATTTTTGATAATTTGGTTTGTAATCCTTCATTAACTAATTCATGTAAACTCTTTCCGAAAATATTGGATTCCCAGATTTTCTTAGGGTCACTTTCAAATTCAGAAAGAAGGTAATTAACCAATTCTTCGGACTGTTTTTCAGAACCTACAATTGGAGAAACCTCTGTTTCAATATCGGCACGAATCATGTGGATAGAAGGAGCTTTTGCTTTTAATTTTACACCAAAGCGTGAACCTTGTTTTACCATTTCTGGCTCATCTAAAATTAATTCATCCATAGAAGGTGTAACAATTCCATATCCTTTTGCTTTTACTTCTTCTAATGCACAAGATATTTTATCATATTCTTTTTTCGTAGAGGCAAGTTCTGTAATCGTAGAGAAAAGGTCTCCTTCGTTGGAAATAGCTACACCAGATATTTCGGTTAATACTTGATAGAATAAATTTTCTTGTAACGTAATGGAAATATCGATACTGCCAGTTCCTAATTGAATTTGCTCTACCACGGTTCTTTCAATAATTTCTGTTTTAGCAATACTACTAACGCAAGAATCAATTTGTTTTAGTACAGTAGCATCACGAAAAGCATCTTTAATTTCTTTGAAGAGTTCTTGTTTTAGAGGATGACTATCACATAAACCATCTACCCATTTTGGAAAATTAAGATTAATTCGTTCAATTGGAAATTCATAAAGTACTTTGGAAAACATGTCATTAATATCATCAATGGTAAGATTAGCACAATCTACTGCCATAACAGGGGTTTCATATTTTTCCTCTAAACGAGTAGCTAATTGCTTGGTGTAGTCAGAATAAGGATTGTCAGAATTTAATACAATAATAAATGGTTTATGAATTTGCTTTAATTCTTGAATGACTCTTTCTTCTGCCTCGATATAGTCTTCACGAGGAATATCTGTAATGCTACCATCTGTTGTCATGACAATCCCAATCGTAGAATGTTCTTCAATTACTTTTTTAGTACCAATCTCAGCTGCTTGTTCAAAAGGAATTTCATCTTCTGACCAAGGTGTTTTTACCATTCTTGGCATATCATCTTCTAAATAACCAATTGCATTATTGACTAAATAACCAACACAATCTACTAATCTAGTTTTTAATTTTAGGTTTTCTCCTACCGTGATTTCTACTGCTTCATTTGGAACAAATTTTGGTTCTGTTGTCATAATAGTACGACCAGCAGCACTTTGTGGAAGCTCATCTCTAGCACGTTCTTTTTTGTATTCATTGTCAATATTTGGAATGACCAGTAAATCCATAAAACGTTTGATAAATGTAGACTTTCCAGTTCGAACAGGCCCCACCACCCCAACATAGATATCCCCATCTGTACGTTTTGCAATATCTTGATAAAGTTTTAAATTTTCCATCTATTATATACCTCCTCTATAGAAAATGTTTGTACAAATTTACTTTAGTTAATGTATATTAAGAAAAATCCCAACTTATTCCAGTTTGCTAAAATTATTGCAATCTTTTTCTAAAACTGGTAGGATAGAAAAGAGGAAAGGATGAAAACAATGAGCTACGAGGACCAAATGAGAAGTATTCAAGAAAATAGTAAAAAAGAAATAGACATAAGTAGGACCAGTAGAACTGAAATGGAACGATTGCTAAGACGAGAAATATTAGATTACTTCCATAATGTAGAAAATCCATCCATAGAATTAATAAGGCAAAAGATACAAACATTTGCCCTAAACATAATGAAAAATCAGTTAGTAATAGGAAGACATATAGAAGAAACACAGCAAAAATGGATGGTATATAACTATTTATCAAAGAATCCAAAAGAAGCAGAAAAAGTAATGGGTGAGAAGAATCTGTATGGATTCTTAATTAATAATGAAATAAATAATACGATGTTAGGAGATTTGTGTAGACAAATACGAAAAGAGATAAAAGAAGGAATAAGAACAACCAATCAAAACAACTATATTGAAAAGGGAAAAGAAGCACAAGAAAAGTACTTAAAAGAATATCTTATTTTATCACTTGAAAATATAGGTAAATTCCTGAAAAGATATAATTGTTTCTCACAATATGGAAAACAGTTTAGGAAAATAGTTACAATGATAGGTCTTTCTATAAAAGAAATGAAGTTTTCTAATACTCTTATTGAAGGAAAAAGGTCAGTTTCTTTAGAAAAGTTATTGACAAGAGAAGTATTAGAAGAAAAAGGAATATTAGAATTAAGTATTTTGAATTTGTTTTGGGAGAATAGATTAGCTAAAGCAATGGTAGACCTTTCTGATGCCTTATATTCTATTGATAAAATACCACCTACAACTAAGGAAGAACTGCGAAGTCAAGATAAAAAGAATTTATACTTAAAAAAAGCGTTTTTAAATGAAGTAATTGATAGAATTGTAACAGGGAAAATCATATGGAGTAACCCAAATACGAAAAGTATTAGACAAGCCATTTCTCAGAAATATCGTAAAATGAAAATCACGGAAAACCAAACAGAGGAAGAAGAAAAAACTTTTGAATTAGAAAAAGATATTTTATCACATATACAATTTATATCAGCAGAAAACTCTGTGTATAAGACAAAAAAGGAAAACGTTTTATTCTTAATTTTATATTTAAGAAATCATAATAGGATTAAAAATTGGGGTGTTTGTTTGGATGAATTTGACATATTAGACAATAGGATTTTAATCGGACTAGATTACAAAGGATATGTTGGTTCTTGTATGGTACATGTGAAAAGAGATAAGTTGATAAATGGGTTAGAACAATTAGAAGAGAATTGTATTTTGCCTATCTATGAAGGAATGACAGTAAGGCAGGTGAAAGGAAGATTTGTTAAAAATCCTGTTATGATGCCATTAAACTCAAGGCAAAGAAAATATTTAAGAAAAGTGGATAAAAAATATAAGGAAAGGCTAAAAACAAGTGACTTTTCTGAAGATAGGGAAGAATTTGAGATGGTTCATTATTGGGTAACCAATGCAGATAATAAGCTTCCAGATGAAAGTATGCAGGAAGAAAGGATAAAAGGAAGACAGATGAAAAGAAGAAAACCAAGAAAATACGTAGATATTAAAACAGGAAGGTTCTATCAAAAAGATAGAAAAGGAAATTTCATAGAATTAGCAGGAGAAAAAGAGATAGAAAGACAATAAAAACAATCACATTTGCAAGAATAAAAAACATATGATACAATAACGATTGTTTAAACCAAAAAACAATCAAAAGATGGACGATAAGCCCGCAGGTAGGAGGAAAAATGAAGCAAGAAGAAATCTGTAATAAACTTAGGAAATATCATCAAGAACATGTGATAAAATTAATAGAGCAAGTTTCTCCTGAAAAAAGGGAGGAGTTATTAAACCAACTTTCTCATATTAATTTAGAACAAATTCAGGAATTATATGAAGATACAAAAAAAGTACCAAAAGTAAATGTAAGCTGTTTAAAACCAATTCAAGCAGTAAATCCGGAAAAACTATCAAAGAAAGAAAAGGAAGAATATATTCAGTTAGGAGAAAATGTGATTCGTAATGGGCAGTTTGCAGTAGCTACCATGTCTGGAGGGCAAGGTACAAGACTTGGGTTTGATGGACCCAAAGGAACCTTTCAAATTGAAGTAGAACCAGAACCAAAATACCTATTTGAAATTATTGTAGATACGCTAAAAAGGGCAAATAAAACCTATCAAGTTACTATTCTTTGGTACATAATGACAAGTAAAGAAAATAATGAAGAAATTATTCGCTTTATGGAAGAGAAAAACTATTTTGGCTATCCAAAAGATGCTGTGAAATTTTTTGAGCAAGGAGAACTGCCATTAATTGATACAAAAGGGAGACTTTTAATAGATGAACAAAAGAATATTAAACAAGCTTCTAATGGAAATGGTAGTATCTTTGAATCGATGTATGAAAAGGGAATTTTAGAAGACATGAAACAAAAGGGTATTAAATGGGTTTATATCGGTTCAATCGATAATGTACTATTAAAAATGGTAGACCCCTCTTTAATGGGAATTGCAATCAAGCAAAACTCACTAATTGCTACTCGTTCTATCTTTAAAAATAATCCAAGAGAAAGAATTGGTTCTTTATGTAGTCAAAATGGAAAGATTAAAGTAATTGAATATTCTGAATTACCAGAAGAAATGATAGAAGCAGTAGATGAAAATGGGGAACTATTATTTGGAGAATCTCATGTTATGTGTAATTTATTCCATATTGATGCATTAGAAAAAGTAAGTAAGGAAAGACTTCCTTACCATCTAGCTTTTAAAAAATATAATTATCTGGATGAACAAGGAAATATTGTCATACCAGATGAGCCAAATGCTTATAAATTTGAATATTTTATTTTTGATGCATTTGAATATTTTGAGCAAATTTCTATTTTGCGAGGAATTCGAGAAGAAGACTTTGCACCAGTAAAAAATAAAGAAGGAGTAGATAGTCCACAAACAGCAGCGAAGTTATATAATACTTATTGGGCAAAGAAAAATCAAAAGTAGGAGGAAGGAAATATGAGACTAGAAATTGACTACTACTTGAAAGAAGATAAGGAGGACTCCTTTTTTCAAAAAATAAAACAAGGGGCAGAAAACATATTAGATTTATTTTGTAAGAAAGAAGAATTTATTCAAAAAGAGATTATAGCCAAAAATCGTAAGGAAAACTATGGTCAAATAGAAGATAGTGCTACTTTGTCTGGTAACTACTATATTGGAGAAGGAACAAAGATTGGAAAAGGGTGTAAAATAGAAGGACCAGTTTATATAGGAAAAAATTGTGAGATTTTATTTCAAGCCTATATTCGACCAGGAACAATTTTAGAGGATAATTGTGTAGTTGGCTTTAATTCAGAAGTGAAAAATACTTGGATGAGAACTGGTTCTAAAATATCGAGTCTAGGATTTGCAGGAGATAGTATTTTAGGAAGAAGTGCTAGAATTGGTTCTGGAGCAATTACTTCAAATCGAAGATTTGACCAAAAAAATATTTACTATAAGGAAGAAAAGGGGCAAAAAAAAGATACCAACCGAGCATTTTTAGGATGTGTTTTAGGAGACTGTTCTAGAATAGGAGCAAATGCTACTACTTCACCTGGTACTTTTATTGGGCCATATTCATGGATTTATCCACTTACTAGCGTATTTGGTTTTATCCCAGAGCAGACAAAAGTATATCAAAAACCAGATTTAATTTTTCAAGAAAGTGAAAAAATAGAATTAAAAAAAGCAACTTGGCAAAATGAAATAAAAAAATAAAGAAGAAAGATATAATGATTAAGAAGGAAAAAAGATATTCTGAAATAAGACTTCAGAATATCTTTTTTTGGTACTATAAAATAAGACTATACACTTTGTTCTCCAGGAATAAAGTAATCTACTACACCATAGATTAAAGCACCAATAATGGCTGCAATCCATGAAATGGTATATCCTGCTACAAAGAATTGGGTTACATATAAGGTAGCAGCTGCAAGAACAAAACCTACAAACCCTCTACCAAAACTACTAGCATGTAATCCAGTAAATTTTGTAATTAAATAATCAATTACCGTTAAAACAACTGCAGCAACAGCAAGTGCCCAGAAATTATTGATGGAAAATCCAGGTGTAAAGAAAGCTGTGATTGCTAAAACAACTGCAGAGGTTACAAGTCTCCATATAATTTGACCTACAGTACCAACTCCACTTTTACTTTGAACATTAGATTGTTCATCTGACATAATAGAAAAACCTCCTTTAAAAATTTAAGCAAAAAATATCAGTTTTGGTTTTACACTTTTATTATTCTCATAAAAAAAA
>DBFJJM010000009.1:0-3133 GCA_048393175.1 Candidatus Merdicola sp. | reverse complement strand
TTATTTTTTTCTCAGTTTGCAAACAAAAAATCCTTCCATTTCTTTAGATGGTAAAATTCTAATACTCTTTTGAATAGAAACATCTTTCTTTTCTTTCATTCCTATTACAATATGTTTTATCTTAAGGTCTATTGGCAAGATTTCGAAAGAAAAGTTTTTGAAAGCCCAATCTAAAATCTCTTCATTTTCTGTTTGATTTAATGTGCAAGTAGAATACACCATAATACCATTTGGTTTTAATGCTTGATAAGCACTTTCAAATAACTTTTTTTGTAATTTAGCTAATTGTGACACCATTTTAGGTGACCAGTTTCGATAAGTCTGAACACAAGACATAGAAAACTTACCTTCCCCACTACAAGGTGAATCTAACAATACTTTATCAAATTGATTTGGATATTGTTTGCCTAATTTTTCTCCTCTTGCTTTAATACTCTTTACAATTTTTGCTCCTTGCTTTTCTATATTGTATTTTAGACGTTCCCATCTTATTTGGTCCAATTCATTTGCTACTATTTCCCCCTTATTTTTCATTAATGCCGCCATTTGAGTTGTTTTACTTCCCGGTGCTGCGGTTACATCTAAGACAAATTCACCTGGCTTTGGGTCTAATACTAAAGGAGGAATCATACTAGATAAACTTTGTAAATAAAAGTATCCTTTTTCATAAAACTCCAACTTTTGAAGTTCTCTTTCTCCTACCTTTTTCAAAATGAGGGCATCTGTATACCAGTTAACACGTTCAAATTTAATATTTTTACTTTTTAATTCATTCATTACTGTTTGTATATCACATTTTAATGTGTTAACTCTTACTGTAGTATACCTTTTTGTCATCATTCCTATTAAAATAGAATCAACTACCAAAGGAGAAAAGGTTTCATAAAGATGGTTAATAAAATCCTTTGGTAATCTACGTTTTGTTTCTATAATAGAGAGCATTTCTATTTTCCTTCCTTGTTTCAATTTATATCATTTCTTATTTTATATCTTCTCCATTTTACTATAATAAAATCCAATACTTTTAGTCTATTTTTTCTTCCAGCTAGCCTTTCATTTTCTAATTTACCACCATTTTTTAAAATTGTTTTAGCAGAAGCAAGATTATCTCGATAACATACTATTAATACATTTTTGATTCCGAGTTCTCTGTTTAATTTGTATCATACCAATTATTTTATTATCCTTTTTTCTTACCGCTAAATATAACGTACTAGAAACCTTTCCCTTTCTATCTTCTTTATTAAAAGCAACTATTTCTCCTTTAAGAATAACTTCATAGGTGTATATCGTATTCCATCTACTATTTGTTCTTTTTCTGTATTCACAAATCCCATTTTATGATAAAAATCAATCCCATAGGGAGAAGAATTTACTGTGATTTCTTGTAAATTACTTACCTTTGATTGGCATATTTCTTTTGTTTTTTCTACTAATTTTTTCCCAATTCCCTGTTTATGATACTCTTTTTCTACAAAAAGTAGACAAATATGTGAGTAATCTCTATAACCTATCATTCCTACAATCTTTTGATTTTGTTCATAGACTAATATTTTAAAGTTTCTTTCTAATTGTATTTTTATATTATTATAATTAGCAAATTTGTAAAAATTTCTGATACCTTCTTCTGTATAATCTGGAGCTTCAAATTCATCAAAAACTCTGTTTACTAATTCCATTACTTCTTTTAATTGTTCTATTTTCATATTTTGAATCATATGATTTTCTCTCCTAACTAACTTAATAATTATTTGTATTTCGAATTCCTATTTCTGGTATCATTACTTCT
Source organism: Candidatus Merdicola sp. (assembly GCA_048393175.1). Lineage (GTDB taxonomy): Bacteria > Bacillota > Clostridia > TANB77 > CAG-508 > Merdicola. The sequence goes on along the minus strand of DBFJJM010000009.1, from coordinate 1,344 downwards.
TCTCCTTGCTCTAATATATACTCAATCGCTTTTACTACCTTATCTAATTCTAAAGCATTACTCATATCATAATCATTTCCTGCTTTTTTAAATAACTCTGTTTTCATAAATCCAGGATAAAATCCTGTTATTCTCACTCCTTTTTTAGTAGCATATTTTTGAATCGAGCGATTAAATCCTCTCATTGCCCATTTAGAAGCATTGTATACAGCAGAAAAGCTATCTTCATCGAAACTTGCTTGCGAGCATACATTGATAATCAATCCTGTTGCTTCTTTTTCCATAAAAGGTAGAACTGCTTTTATCATATAAATTGGTCCTTTTGTATTAATATCAATACATTTACTAATCTCCTCATATCCATTTTCTTCCACATCGCCAGCAAGCCATATTCCCGCATTATTAATTAATATATCAATTTTAGAGTGTTTTTGAAAATGTTATGTATCACTTCTTCTATTCTTTTAGCATCTGTAACATCACATTGAAAATATTCGCAAGGAATCTCCTCTGCAACCCTTTTTAATCTTTCTTCATTTCTGGCTAAAATGATAACTTTATTTTCTTTTGCTAATGTTTTGGCTATTTGTTTACCAAGTCCATCACTTCCTCCTGTTATGACAATTATTTTTTGCATGTTTCTGTCTCCTTTTTCTCTAATAATCCTTTTCCATATAGGTCTTTAAATATCAATTTATCAACTGGAGATATTTTATCTAAATCTTTATAATCTAGCCACTTTATTTCTCGTATCTCAGAACTTGCTTTTAGCTCGCCTTGATATTCTGCCATATAGCAAGTCATTTTTACAATAACTCCTTCTGCCTTTCCATGTGCTTGTGCCTTAAAAGTCCCATAATATTTTATCGTATCTGGTTTTATATCAATATCTAGTTCTTCTTTACACTCTCTTACCAATGTTTCTACATCTGTTTCTTGCCCTTCTCTCTTTCCTCCCGGAAGATAGTATACGTCTTTTCCCTTTGATAAAGTACTTAAAATATCCCCATTTTGTAAATATAAAAAAGCTATTTTGTCAATTTCTTTCACTCTTCATCCTCCATTTCTGTTTTCATGTATTTTAACATTTCTTCAAAATTCTTAAATTGGTATTGAGATAAAGTATTAATTTGGCTTCTATTGCAATCTGAATACTTATCATATATTACCGCTACTTCTATATTAGCATTGTTAGCTGCTTCTACTCCTATTAAAGAATCTTCTATAATTAGACATTCCTCTGGTTTTACTTTTAATTGTCTTATTATTTTATAATGAACTTCTGGATTCGGTTTTATTTCATTTACTTCATCCTTTGTAAAAATCTCAAAAAATATATCATTG
>DBFJJM010000008.1:0-11459 GCA_048393175.1 Candidatus Merdicola sp. | reverse complement strand
GTTGTGTCATAAAGTTCTCCAAGTAATTTTTGAGTTAACCATAAATCTCCATCTTCAAATCTTACTTCAATTCCTTTTTCCTGCTTTTGTTGTTCAAATATTAAAAATTCTGCTGTACTACTTCTTATATATAAATCTTTGTTGCTCATTATAAATTCACCTCTTTTATATCTACTTAATTAAACATTCTTTTATTATAATCATTCCATTTGAGTAATAATTCATATTGATTTAACTATACCATAAATCACTTTGCTTCTCAATGAATTTTGACAAATATCTTTATTTCTCAATTTTCGTAAATTTTTCTTTGTTATATAAATTTGAATTAAAAAAAAGACAAAGTATCTCTACTCTATCTCTTTTAGTAACAAGCACTTTCTTTATTTTCTTATTTCTAATAGGTAGTGTGCATATTCATGTTTCCACATACTCTGTTATTTTTGCAATTATGTCTACTTTGCTTTTTTTGCCATTTTTTTGTGTTTTTTTTCGCCTTTTTTACTTTTTGAAATTTTCTTCAATTCTTTCTGTACCAACGATTATACGGTTTTCTTTAAATTTAGAACTGATACGCACTCCACGTGCGTTGTTCGTACAATATGACTAGTTGCCATTGCTATGTTTGGTTATAACTGACTATGTCACAATATACAAAGCAAATAAGTACAATGTTCATTATAAATATATACTATTATTCTGAAATCATTTGACCACATGCAGCATTAATATCTGAACCATTTGTTTCGTAATATTCAACCTGCATACCATATTTTCTCAATTCTAAAATAAATGAATCAACATTTTTGCTTTCCATTAAATCACTAATTTCAACCTTATTGAATTTGTTTATTTTGATATATGCATCCTTCCCTAACAATTCAAATAATTTCTTTGCATCATTGAATGAATCATTAATATTATTAAATAATACATAATTCCATTCAACTTTTCTTCCAGATATTTGTTGATACTCATCTACCGTTTTAACTAAAGAAGTTAAATTATTACTAATTGGTATTAAATTGCTTCTTCTATTTTCATCTGCAGAATGAAGGGAAATTGTTAATTTAAATTTTTCTATATCTTTCAAATCTACGGCTAATTTCAAAATATTTTTCAAATCAATACCTACAGTAGCTAAAGCAAATTTACTATTGGGATATTTTTTATTGAAATAATAAAAAGTCTCAATTAAGTTATCATAATTTAATAATGGTTCACCTATTCCCATTGCACTAAATAAGATAGGTTTATCATTATTAGGTTTTTCTTTTTGAATAACATTTTCAATTTGTTCACATATTTCCTTAGTTGTTAAATTTCTTTTAAAATTATGTTTAATACCATTATAGCAAAACTTACAGCCTAAATTACAGCCTATCTGTGTTGAAAAACAAATTATATGTTTATTTTTATAGTTTACATATGATGTTTCTATTCTAAAATTATCGGGTGTAATTTGAATATATTTTCTTGAAACTCCATCTTTTGAATCATCTATATCGTGTATTTTCATATTTACCTCCATTTTTTAATTTTATTAGTTAATTATTTAACTATACAACACATACTACCTAGATTGGTATAACGAAACATGTACTCCACAGACAACCTCCAATTTATTTTTTAATATTTTTAATAAAAACAGGCTCTTTTTGAATAATTTTATCATTTTTCTTGTCTTACTGGGTAATTAATTTTCCTTTATACTACAAGGCTTATCGGCGTTTTAGTACGCATACACATTCAACATGGCTCACACATTGGCTGTAGATAGTTTTGGCTTACCTCGTATGATGATTGTTGATTTTCTTGTTTCTTTTCATCATCTTTGCACTTAATTTCGTTTCCAGATTTTAGAATAAATGTTATTACTCTTGGATTTGTTTCTCCATTACTTCCTTTTTCTCCTATTATAACTTTTTCTATCATTAGTTCAAAAACATCTTTATTAAATTCTGGCATAATTTCGTTGTCTTTAAACAATGTTTTAAACTTGTTTAATCCTTGATTTAAACTTATTGAATCTTCTAATTCTATTTGCAAATGCTCTTGTTCTTTTTCTATATTATTTATTTTGTTTTGTAGTTTTGCTTTCTTTTCTTGCAGAGTTTCTAATGTTATTATTCCATTTAAGTTTAAATCAATTAATTTGTCTATTCTTTCTCTTAAAATTTGTTTTTCTTCCTCTAGTCTTTTAATAGAACTTTCGTTACTTTCTTCTTGGATTATATCTTCCATTTCGTTTAGGAATGTTTGTATTATTTGTTTATTGTTATTACATAGTAATTTATAACTTTCTGTAAATGCTTCTTCTATAATGCTTTCTTTCATAGCTTTACAATGTGGGCAATTTTCTTTTCCATGTTTTACAAACTCCATACAATGCCATACTGTTATACTATTTTTAGTTCCAGAGTGCCAGTTTCTTCTTGTTAGCAAACTACCACAAAAACCACAATATAATCTACTACTAAAAGGATATTTTCTACTAAAATTGCCTTTCCTTCTTCCAGAGCCTCGTACTCCTCCTCGTTTTTGTAAGATTTCTTGTGCTTGGTTAAACATTCTTTCAGAAATAATTGGCTCATGATGTTCTTGTATGTAATACCTATTTTCTTCACCCATATTGACTACTCTTCTATGTGAGATTGGATCTGTCGTATATGTTTTTCCTTGTAAGACATCTCCTTTATATTTTTCGTTTTTCAATATACCTCTTATTGTTGATTCGTGCCATTTCTTTTTTCCTGTTGGAGTTTTGTATTTCATATTAGTTAGCTCTTTTGCAATTGTTGTACAACCTACTCCTTGACAATATCTTTCAAAGATATATCTTACTATTTCTGCTTCTTCATAATTGATTGAAATTTCTTTTGTATCCTTATCATATACATATCCTAAACACCCATTATATCCAATTAGTTCTCCTCTTTTTTGTTTCATTTGTAATCCTAATTTTACATGAGAAGATATATTTTCGCTTTCTTGTTGTGCCATTGCACTTAATACTGTTAGCATAATTTCTCCTGATATTTCTAAAGTATTGATGTTTTCTTCTTCAAAATAAATAGCAATTCCTTTTTCTTTAAGTAATCTTACATATTTTAGAGTATCTACTGTATTTCTTCCAAACCTTGATATTGATTTTGTAATTATCGTATCAAATTTGTTATTTGTGGCATCTTGCATCATTTTCATAAAGCCATCTCTTTTATAATCTAATGTTCCTGTTATTCCTTCATCTGCATAAATGCCAACATATTTCCAATCGCTATTAGTTTTTATTTTTTCTTCATAATACTTTAGTTGAGAATTGTAACTGTTTATTTGTTCTTCTTTTTCTGTACTTACTCTTGCATAAGCACATACTCTTAAATTTCCTTTTATTTCTTCTCCTGTTGCTCTATTAATTCGACCCTTTTTCTTCTCTATAACTTGTACTTTCAAATTTAACCTTCCTTTCTCAAGTTTAGAGAATCTTTATGTGCTTATTATACATCAAAAGTTAAATTTTTCAAATACCTATGTGAGTTAAATTATATTCTTGTAAAATATTTTGCTTTAATTCCTGATATTTCTTTTCTTTAATTAGTCCTGCATTAAATGTTCTGTTTAGTATTGCCATTTTTATACTGCAATTAAAAGTATTTTCATTTAGTTTGACGTTTTTCGCATTATCAAAATTTATTTCATATAACATAAAAATTCTCCTCCTTGAATAAAATTTCAAAAAAGGCAACAGAAAAAGCCAGCCGTGCTAGCTTCGACTGACTTCTTGTTTTCACATTTTTTGATAATACGATTATATTATGGTGTTCTATAAAGTTCAATTCCCGTTTTTTTCCCTTTTTTCTATTTACATTATGTTAAGTACACTAAGTGAACTGAATGCTTAGTTCACTTAGTGTACTTGTAAATTATCTATATACTTTTACCACCATCTACAAGATATATTGAACCTGTTGTCCACAAAGATTTATCTGATAATAAAAATTCTATTGTTGGTGCTATATCTTTTTTGGCATCCCCTATTCTTCCTAATGGATATAACTTCTTTTTATCTTCTGACCATTTATCATATCCTTCTTGAGTATAATCACCACTTGCTACATAAATATTTGTATATACTGCTGCTGGATTTACACTATTAACTCTTATGTTATATTTGCCAAGTTCTTGTCCCATATACTTTGTTAGCATATCAACACCTGCTTTACTTGCACAATAAGCTATTGATCCTCCTGCTCTTTCAGATGACATAGAAGATATATTTACTATTGATGGATTAGTTCCTCTTTTTAATAATGGTAGCAAGGTTTTCGTTAGTAGAAATATTCCTGTTAAATTTATATTAATTGAATTGTTCCATTCTTCTAAAGACTGTTCTTCAATTCCTCCAAGTTTTATAATTCCTGCTGAATTTACTAGCCCATCTAATTTATTATATTTTTTATCAATTTCTTCATATATTCTTTTACAATCTTGCTCTTTACTAATATCTCCCTGCAAAAATGTAACCCTGTTAGTATTACTACCTAACTTTTGTTTTGCAACAGACAAATTTTTATCTCCTTTTGAAAGAGAAATAATTTCATAGTTATTTTGTTCTAATAAATATTCTATTGTTCCAAGACCAATACCACTTGTTCCTCCTGTTACTAAAACAACTTTCTTTTCTTCCATCTTTTAACTACCCCCAATTGTTATTTTGTAAATCTCCATTGTTTAAAATATGTGCATTTTCCATCATCATTTATTGATATTTGAAAAATCCCATCTATTTCTTGTTTAGTATCTGTTTTTGTCATTGTTCTAGTCATTTGCCAATTTATTATACAAGTATTTTCATTAAATGCTACTATATTAAATTTATAACTTATATCTTTTTGATTATCTGTAACTACATTCCACAAATTTGTTACTTCTTCAAAATTTGCACATGGTTTATCTATTGGATTTTCATAGTATTCAACATTCTTGTCTAATGTTTCTAATGTTCTTTTCCAGTCTAATTCTTTCCATGATTCCATAAACTCTTTTGTCCATTTTTCATATCTCTCTTTTAGCATATTCTGCCTCCTCTTATATTTTATTTTATATCACATTTATAACAAAAATACTACTATTTTAAGTTCACTTGGTGTACTTTATTTTAAATTTTAACAAAATTCAAGTACACTTGGTGAACTAATCTCCATATTTTTATAAAATTTAGTACATTTAGTGAACTTTGCACTCTAATGGACATTTTTTAGTGGTTCATTCGGTGAATTTTTACATCAAATCTGCTTAAAATTTTTGTTCTTTTATTAACTCTTGAAGGCTTGTCCTTCAATGTATGTAGGCGATGTGTGAACACTCGCTTTCCTGCCCTCAATTTTAATTGAGGTAATTACAAAATGTGTAAGTTTAATAATTTATATTAATTTCGATTTACAATATACTAATGATTTTCGATTTTATCTTCCTTTTATTCGTTTAGTTTTATTCATCTTATTCACCTACAACTATTTATCTTATATTATCTCCTTCAAATCTTCATTTACCATTTTTGATAATTCAATACCTTTTTCATATCCTACTTTATAAAATTCATCAAGGGGCATATTTAAATAATCATATCTATAACATAATTCCATTGTAATAGGTCCATTATAATTGCATTTTTTCAGTTTATTCATTACATATTTCCAATCTATTGTTCCATCAAAAGGTAATAGATGTAAATCATCAGACTTATCATTATCGTGTAGATGTACTGCAAAAATTCTATCTTTGAAAAAATCAAAATTAAATTCATCATCAAAATGAACATGATAGTGTCCTGCATCAAAACAGATTCCTCCATTATCATCTTTTACATTGTCTAGTACATACTCTAAATAACCTTTAATTTTTGTATTTTCAAATGCAACTTTCATTTTTAATTCTTTTGCATATTTCGCAATTTTCCTAATTCTATTTAATCCAATTTTTCCATACATTGGTGCTTTTTTCTTACTTGTTAAGTGCATCACTACCATTGGTATTCCATTTTCATAACAAACTTTAATATCATTTTTATATCTTTCTACTAGGTTATCTCCATCAATTCCTTCTTCCCAAATCGAATTTATATTTTGATATCCTAAATGTGCAAATATAATATTAAATCCTAATTTTTTGCATAGTTTAACTTGTTCTTCTTGGCTATGTTCCCAATTTTCATCATACCATTATACAAATACATTTTTGAATCCTGCATTATTTACAGAATTTATTGTCTCTATAATACTTACTTTCTCATTTTCATTTTGAATAGCTACTGCAAGTTCTCTCATTCTATACCTCCTCCTATTACATTTCTTTTAAATATCATACATTTCTAGTTGTTTCATATATTTCTTGATATTATCATCATTTATATCTTCTGGTTTTATGTCGCAATATTCCATAATCTGCTTTTCTATACCTAAAGAACATTCTATTAAATGGTTTGCTTTTTCTTCATTAGACCATACTGATAATGGTTTATCTTTATATCTAATTTTTGCATCTTCTAATCTTTCTTTTATTCCTACAACTCCATCTGGTGCTACTCTTTGGTCGCAGTACGCACAAATTTTTATTTCATAAGAATCTGATTTTAATGTTTCTTCATTTTTTCTTGACCTTTTTCCATCTAATATAATAATTTCTTTTTCTGTTAATCCTTCTTGTTTTCCTATTTCTAAATTAATTTCGTGGTCATTAATTCCATATTTATCGAAATATTTTTTTCTTATATTTAGAAATTCTTCATCTTTTGAAAAATCTTCTGGTATTTTTACCATGTTTCCCATATCATGTAATAAACAAACTCTAATAACTAACTCTTTATCTATTTCTTTTCCATTCCAGTTATCTATTATTAAATTACTACATGCTGCAACTCTTAACATGTGCATTTGTAAGTTTTCTGGTAAATGATATTTTTTATAAATTTCTATAATATTCATATTTAACCTCTTTTAAATTTATCTGATAATGATATATCCATCCATGCAAAATCTTTTCCCTTTGTGAATCCATATCTTTTATAAAATTCAGTTGCTTCATCTGCTAAGCAATTTACATTATCATATTTCCTCGCTTTTAATTCTTGTAAAATCTCATCTAATATTGATGTACCAATTTTGTTTTTTCTATATTCTGGTAATACATAGATATTTTCTATTTCTGCTTTTCCTAATGATTTATTTAAATTGACTATTGAAAAACCTATAATTTCATTTTCTATTTCTACAACATAAAACAAAATATCATCTTTATTAATGCAATTTTCCAATGTTTCTTTTGGCCAAAATATAACAACATTTTCTGCTGTCTTAAATTCAGATACATTATTACCTATATTCCATACTTGCTCAACATCTTCTTTTTTGGCTATTCTTATTTTCATATTATACATTCCTCTTTTCTGAACTATTTTTAAAATGGAAATAGTTCAATATGTCTCTAAAAACTACTGATAATATATCACAAATTAACAATTTTTCATAGTGTTTTACCAGTATTTAGAAAACATATTTACCCTTACATTTGCTTAATAGCCACAAAATCTCCAATAGAAATAATGTCAAGAGCGAGTAATAACGAGTTCTTTTACTCTTGATATTATTTTTATTGAAGATTAGAATTGAATTGCAAATGTTATAGCACGAATTTCTTCAATTTTTCGTGCTATAAAAAATAAGTATCAGTACATATCTACTGACACCTAATTTTATAAAGATTCTCTATAACTCATTTTAATAAATTTCCTCTAACAGTTGAAATATCTATTTTTACCTCATATCTACTAATCAACACAACCTATATCTGTTATTCTCACCATAGATACAATCTCATTTTTCTCAGTATTTCAAGCACCTTACTCAATTTTCCAAATTTTCGTTTATGTGTTTCCACTTACCACTTAAGCAACTACTTTAACTTTCACACCCAAATTTTGATGTTTTTCTTTCCCAAATCTGCCTTTTTCTTCAAAAGTTATAATCTCTGAAACCATATCAAAATCAAGTATTACATGTCTTGTTTTAGTTGTAGCACTGCCACGCACTCCACATGTATCGTATGAAGTTCATATTCATGTCTACACACTACCTTAAATCATACAATATTTGGTGTGGGTAGTCATGTCTATGATACACACTACTTATGATATAAATCCTAATATAAAATTTAGGTAGCAAAACTTTCTCTATTACCTTCTTTTAGATCCATTTTTATCAGGAATGGTAAAACCTTATTTAAATGCCTATTTTTTTACTGGAATAGTAAAACCTCTTTATATACCTATTTTTGACTGGAATAGTAAAACCTCTTTTATACAACTGTAAATAATTACCTATAATTTCTTCTTGAATCTTTCCTAATAAAAGGTTCTTGTACATTATCTTCTATTAATTGCTTATAAGCATAAGGTTTTCTATAAGCATCTCCTAAAGTTTCTCTACTTCTATATTCTCTAATTTCACTCATATTAAACTGTACCAATTTAATTTCTTCTCTATCATTCATTTCTAAAATTTCACTATTTAATTCATGTTTATTTATGTTTCTTACTATTGGACTATATGCTGAAGATTTCCCTCCATGGTTTGCATAGTTTACAGTTACAATACCTACCATATTTTCATATGCTCTTACTTTTAATTGTTCTAATCTTATTTTCGACATATAACAAGCATTTGGAACAAGAATAATTTCACTTCCTTGTAACATTAAACTTCTTGCACTTTCTGGAAAATCTCTGTCAAAACAAATCATTGTGCCTAATTTTACTTTTCCTCTACCATAATCTAACTCACAAGTTTTAAATTCTGTTCCAGGTTCAGTAAATGCTTCCATTTTAGAATCAACTGTATGTACCTTTGAATATTTCAATATAATTTTTCCGTTTGCATCAATAATAATAACTGTATTTTTAGGTTTCTGTTTAGTTTTTTCTAAATATGTAACAACTACTGCCATTTCAAGCTCTTTTGCTAAATTCATATATTTATTAATAAATTCATCATCATTTTTTATTGCTTTGCTATTCCATTCGTCTATCTTTTCTTGAGGTATGCTATCTTGATTTTTTAAGTCTCCCTCAAATAGCATTTCATATCCAGTATTCCACATTTCTGGAAATACTGCAATATCTGCTCCCATTTCTTTTGCTTTTTTACAATATTCAATACCTTTTAACATATTATTTTCTGTTGAATCAGTTGGACTTAATTGTAATAATGCTATATTAAAAACATTTGATAAAGTATTAATATAATTTAATATTGTATTTGATAACTTATTCATATCTTCAATATTATCAATAGTTGGAATATGGATAAAAGCAATTTTAGTTTTTAAATTATTAATTTGCTTAAAATTTAATGCTTTAAAAAATACATTATTGCACAAATAATTTCCTGCATTACTTGAACTTACAACTTTATAATTATTAGTTTCTAAATTTTCTCTTAAAACACCATAATAATAATCTGTTTCTAATTTAGAATCTTCTGAAATAGCATTATTTTCTAAATAAATATTTTTAGTATTTGGTTTTTGTCCAAAAATTAATACATAATCATAATTTTGTAACAATTTTTCTTCTATTTGATTGCTACTCACTTCAAAATCATTTTTTAAATATAAAATATCTTGCTTACATTTTTCTTTTATATTATCTAGTAATATCTTTGCGGAATTATTATTACCTTCAAATCCTGCAATTAATATTTTCATTTTGCACTCTGTCCTTTCTACACTATTCATTACTACTTTCTATTAATTTATCAAAATCTGATTGATATAATTTATCTTGTATCACTCTATATTTTTCAAATTCGGTTAAAGCTTTTTCTTCTGCAATTTCATGTGATATTTTTCCTGCATCTTTTAATATATCTCTATCATCTGATAATAAATATTTATCGATTCTATTTGCCCAATCTTCCATAGTCATTGGAATATTTCTTTTTGCCCTTGCTTCTGCTAAATCTAAAAATGCTGAAACAATAAGTTCTAACTGCTCTAATTCTTCTTTCTTTAGATAATTTTTAGCTATAACTACATCTGTTTCTAATATCTTACCATCTGGAGAATGTTTCCATGATGTTAAATTCATATGTTCTTTTGTATGATCAGCTCTATTATAGATTATCTCTGCTGCTGTTTGATGAGTTACTGCGTAATGCATCTTGTTTTGCACTTTTTTAAAAAATTTAATTGTGGTAGGCGATTTTCTATCATAGTCAATAGAAGTAGCATATATATCTGTAATTTTTTGATAAAACCTTCTTTCAGATAATCTTATTTCCCTTATCTCTGCAAGTAATTCCTCAAAGTAATCTTCATCAAAAAATGTTCCATTTTCCATTCTTTTTTTATCTATAATATATCCTTTTTTTGAAAATTCCTTTAAAACATTAGTTGCCCATCTTCTAAACTGAATCGCTCTATCTGAACTTACACGATATCCTACTGAAATAATCATATCTAAATTGTAGTAGTTTGTATTATAACTTTTACCATCAGATGCAGTTAGTAAGAATTTCTTACTAACTGATTTTTCTTCTAATTCTCCATCTGCAAAAATATTTTGTATATGCATTGTTATATTGTTTCTGGTTGTGTCATAAAGTTCTCCAAGTAATTTTTGAGTTAACCATAAATCTCCATCTTCGAATCTTACTTCAATTCCTTTTTCCTTTTTTTGTTGTTCAAATATTAAAAATTCTGCTGCACTGCTTCTTATTATTAAATTTTTATCTTTTTCTTGCATATTTAACCTCCAAAAAATAATCCCTTATTCCTCTATCAATTTATGTTGTTCTGGATACCAAGCTGGTGTACATGGCATAGCAATTGTACATTTTCCCTCCCAATAATATACTTCACCTTTATCAATTAAAATTACATCTCCTTTATTAAATTCAATTACTTTATCTTTTTTATTTAATGTTCCTTTTCCTTCTATAACATAGATTAGCTCTTTGCATTCTTCATTTACACAATATCCCTTGTCTGGATATCTTCCATTTATAATTGCTGTAGAAAAATTAATATCTGCATCATCTAATGGATATTCCAATCCTTTACATCTATCACTATTTGAAAACTCCTGTGCTTGTTCTAGTTTTACTAATTTCATAATTTATATTCCTCCATATATTCTTTACATATTTATATCATAATTTACCATATTTTCATAGCCTTTTATTAATATTTTATATTATTCCAATTACATCCGTTTCTACTTTACTATGCTAAGCTAAAAATTAAAGAGATAAAGTATTTCTACTCTATCTCTTTTAGTAACAAGCACTTTCTTTATTTTTTTATTTATAATAGGTAGTGTGCATATTCATGTTTCCACATACCTTGTTATTTTGTGATTATGTCTACTTTGCTTTTTTTGTATTTTTTTCGCCTTTTTTTATTTT
>DBFJJM010000007.1:0-13075 GCA_048393175.1 Candidatus Merdicola sp. | reverse complement strand
ATCTCTTAGCAAAATTATTCCTTAGGGTATGAGGAGTTGCTTCTTTTAGTCCTATTCTTTTTGTATAATTAGCAAAGTTCTTTTCAAAATATTGAATATCTAAAGGTAATCCTCTTTTGTAAATCCATTTCATTCATACAAAAAACCTCCTATTTATTGAATTTTAATCTAATAAAAAATCCAATAAATAGAAGGCAATTCTTCTATTTTTCTAACCAATAAACTTTAAAAGTTGGTTGGTATTTTATCTATGTATTAGTTGGTCTAACTTTCCAAAACCACCTTACTTTATAGCTATAAACTACGAAGTTTGTGGGGGTAATGATATCATTCCAAATTCTTGGCAAGTATTGATGTCCTTGATGTATAAGAAATTTACTATGCTGACTTTAATTCAAGGCGAAGTTTATCAGCTATCATCGCTATGAATTCTGAATTCGTTGGTTTCCCTTTACTAGCTGAGACCGTATAACCAAAAATATTTTCTACTGTATCGGTCTGTCCCCTTCCCCATGCTACTTCTATTGCATGACGAATGGCTCTTTCTACTCTACTTGGAGTAGTATGATATTTTTGTGCTATTTGTGGATATAGCTGTTTTGTAATCTGATTAATTACTTCAATATCATTAATTACCATCATAATAGCTTCTCTTAGATATTGATATCCCTTAATGTGAGCAGGTACTCCTACTTCATGAATCATGTTGGTTACTAATGCTTCTAAGTTGTCTTCATTCTTCTTTTCGGATGGAGAAATGTCAATATACTGTGCTTTAATTTCTCTTCCAACAAAGCCTACTTTTTCTTGTACTGGTCTATAATATTTTAATTCTTTAATACGTTTAATTAGTAAATTAATATCAAAAGGTTTTACTACATAATATTGTGCTCCTAAACTAATTGCCTTTTGTGTAATTTTATCTTGCCCAACAGCAGATAGCATAATGCACAATGGTTTTTTACTGATTGTTGATTCGTTTATTTTTTCTAATACTCCTAGGCCATCTAAATGTGGCATTATTACATCTAATAGAACAATATCTGGTCTCGTCCCTTGAATCATGTCAAATGCCTCGTCTCCATCTCTTGCAACACCAATTACCTCCATGTCATCTTCTTTCTCCAAAAATCCTGATAATGTTGAAGAAAATTCTGTGTTATCATCCGCGATTAAAACTGTTACCTTGTCTTTCATCTTTTTCCTCCTAGGTATAATAAATTTGTAAATTTTTTACAGCTCCGATTATATTATCTTTTTCCATAAATTTCAAGTCATTTTGCAAAACTTTTCATGTGTTCTTGCAAAAGTGTTTAAATATCAACCTTTTTTTGTATATATTTTTTTTGCAATACTTCCATTTTTAGAAGGTTACATTCATGATTCGCTTTTTTACGTTCTAAGTCTTCTTTTTCTTTGTCTGTTAGCCCTAATACTATTTGTATTGTTTCTCCATATTCTGCCTTTTGTAGAGGAATTTTGTATTTTCTACAATAATATTCAAAAGAAGCTAAATTAGTATATTCTAATGTTACTTTCACTTCATATCCTAGTATTAATTCTATTCGTTTTTCCTTTTCAATCGCAACTTTAGTAGCCTCTGTATACGCTCTGGTAAGACCTCCTGTTCCTAATAAAACCCCTCCAAAGTAACGAGTAACAATAACCAATAAATTGACTAAATTTTTCTGTTTTAATACAGTTAAAATAGGCATACCAGCAGTACCAGATGGCTCTCCATCATCACTTGCTTTTTCTATCATTTGACAGTTTTCTATCATACGATAAGCATAACAATGATGTCTTGCATCATAATATTTTTTTTGAGTTTCCTCTAAATACTGTTTTACTTGTTGCTTTGATTCTACCTTTTTAACATCTGCTATAAATTTTGACTTTTTTTCTATGATTTGGGCAGATGTTTCACAATCAATGGTATAAAAATGTTCCATTTTGTTACTCCACTTTCTTTTCTTCTTTCTTCCCTGCTACATACCCAGTAGAATAGGCAATTTGAAGATTAAAACCTCCCGTATAACCATCCACATCAATAACTTCACCCGCAAAATAGCATCCTCTTACTAATTTTGATTCCATTGTCTTAGGATTAATTTCTTTTGTAGAAATTCCTCCACTCGTTATAATGGCTTCTTCAATAGGACGAAATCCGAGAAACAGTCAATTTAAACTGTTTTAGCAAAGAGACAAGCCTTTGACGCTCTTCTTTCGTAATCTGTGCTACTTTTTTTTCTGGAGGAATTTCGGATAAAGATATTATTACATCAATTAATTTTTTTGGTAAGAGTGCATCTAAGGCATTTTGGAATTGTTTCTTACTTGTCTGTTCAAAATCTCTTAGTATTCTAACATGTAGCTTTTCTATCGTTAATGCTGGTTTTAAATCAATCACTAAAGTAATTTTTCCCTCTTTTAATTTTTGTTCTATCAAAGGATATCTTAATAAATGAGCAGAACTACTTAAAATAGTTGGTCCAGAAACACCAAAATGAGTAAAAAGAAGTTCTCCAAAATCTTCATAAATCACTTTTTTGTTTTCTTTATCTATTAATTTCATTTTGCTATTTTTTAATGTAAGTCCTTGTAGCTTCTTACATATTATCAAATCTTTTCCTTGCATTTCTAGTGGAAGTAGAGAACCTTTTGCTGGAATAATGGTATGCCCTATTTTTTGTGCCAACCAATAACCATCTCCAGTAGAACCAGTAGTAGAATAACTTTTTCCTCCTGTAGCTAAAATTACTTTTTCCGCTTCTAAATATTCTTTTTTATTTTCTCGTTCTATTTTTACTCCTAGCACTTGCTTAGTTTTATCATCTACTACTATTTCAATTACCTTTGTATTCGTTAAAATGGTTACTTTTTGCCTTTCTAATTCTGTTAAAAAAGCCTGCAACACATCTTTGGAACGGTCAGAAACAGGGAAAACACGATTTCCTCTTTCTATTTTTGTTTTAACACCCTGTTTTTCTAAAAACTGTATTATATCTTTGTTAGTATATTGCCTAAAACTGCTATATAAAAATTTGCCATTTCCCGGAATATTTTTCATAAACTCATTGATAGGAAGAGAACTTGTAATATTACATCTCCCTTTTCCTGTAATTAATAGCTTTCTACCACAAGAATTCATCTTTTCTACTAAAATAACTTGCTCTTTTTCTTGTGCTGCAGAAAGGGCAGCTATCATTCCTGCCGGACCTCCACCGATTACTACTACTTTCATGTTTCTCCTCATTTCTTGTTTGCTAATAAAGATTCTATTGCCTTTTTTATTCCTAATTTCCCATAAGAATAGGTAAGTGCTCCTTGTTGAAAAGCAATATAGGGAGGACGAATTGGTCCATCACAAGATAACTCGATAGAAGAACCTTGCGTAAAACTTCCCGACGCCATAATGACTTTGTCGGTATAACCCGGCATATCCCATGGCTCTGGAATAGAATCGGAGTCAATAGGAGAACCCATTTGAATGCCTTGACAATAAGAAATCATATCTTCTGGATTGCCAAAAGTAATAGTTTGTACAATATCTGCTCTTTCTTCTTGGTAAGTTGGTTCTACTATATATCCTAATTTTTGTAATACTCTGCTAGTTAATACCGCTGTTTTCAAACTACTTGCAACTACTGTTGGTGCTAAAAAAAGTCCTTGTAATATAGATTTATTGATTCCTAATGTTGGTCCTACCTCTTTTCCTTCTCCAGGTGCGGTTAGTCGCTCAGCTGCTAATTGAACAAGGTGTTTTCTTCCTGCAATATAGGCTCCATTTGGAGCCACTCCTCCTCCTAAATTTTTAATTAATGACCCAACTATAATATCAGCACCTACTTCTAATGGTTCTTTTTCGCTTACTAATTCGCAATAGCAATTATCAATCATAATGATAACTTCTTTATCGACTGAGCGAATTTCTTTTATTACTTTTTCTACTTGAAAAAGAGAAAGACTTTTTCGATTAGCATATCCTTTTGACCTTTGAATTTCAATTACTTTTATTTTCTTTTCCTGTAACACCCTTTTTATTTCTTCATAATCAAAGTCATTGTTTTTAAGTTCAATTTGCTCAAAATGGATATGATAAGATTTTAAAGAGCTTGGATTTTCCACAATACCAATTACTTCATCTAATGTGTCATAGGGTTTTCCATTAATACTAAGAAGGGTATCTCCTGGACGTAAAAAAGCAAATAGGGCTACTGTTAAAGCATGTGTTCCTGAAATAAACTGACTACGAACTAGACAATCTTCTGCTTTTAAAACTTCAGCATATACTTTTTCAATTGTATCTCTTCCTATATCATTATATCCATATCCAGTTGTAGAACCAAAATGAACCTCTGCAATACGATTATGCTGAAAAGCCTCTAGTATTTTCTGACTATTTTTATCACATATATAGTCTATTTTTTCAAATTGTTCTTTACAATCTATTTGTGCTTCTTGCATCAAATTTTCTATCAGTTCTTTTTTCATCTTTTTCTCCTTTTGGTTTTAGTTTAAAGTAAGATACTTTAAACTAAAAGTATCTTACTTCTGTCTTTTATTCTGTTTCTTCTGTTTCGTCTGTATAATATGCCTCTCCATATCCAGCTACTACTTTATAGTATTTTCCAATAAAACTTGGCTCACCTGTCTTATCTTTTAAAGAATAAGTTGGTTCTAACACAACTGTCCCGTCTTCTTTAATAACACCCCATTTATCTTTCACTTTAATTCCTGCAAAGCCATACTCATTAAATTCTGTTACTTTATCGTATTTTGCTGGTATTTTTATTTGTCCTTGTTTGTCTGAAAAACCCCATTTATCTGCTTCTTTTTTGGCAAATAAAGTATGGTTTGGAAATACCTGTGTACTAGCTAGTTGCTTTCCTTCATAAGAAAAATATTTTGTTTCTTCACTAGAATAAATTTCTATATAGTTTTCTCTTTCATAGAGCTTTCCATTTAAGACAGAAATCATTTTGTTCATATTATTATCATATAGTTCTACTGTATTATCTTGAATGGTTTGAATCAAATTGCTTTGTTCTATTTTTTGTACCACATCATAATCCAAATTTAAAACAAGTTCATTTCTTGCATTAATAACACCTGATTTTCCATTTTCTCCTCCAACAATAAAGAAGTCTTGGTATGCATATTCTATATAGGAATATTTATTAGGAAGAACGGTTTGTCCTTCTTTATTTTCCACTCCATATTTATTATCTTCATCAATTGTAATATGGTACTGCTCTTTTTCTGTTGGCATAACATTTTTATACTTGAGATTTTGCTTTTCATTTCCTTGCATATCAAAAATAACAGGCTCATTGTTTTTTTCTGCATAAATGTAAATGCCTTCAATAACAATTGATTCATATTCAGTAGGAACAATCTCTTTTCCTTCTATATTCCTAACTCCATATTTATTATTTTTCTGTACTATTAATACTTGATTTAAATCATCATAATGAATCGAAGTATATTCGTATGGTAAAATCTCTTTTTTATTTTTTAGCAAGCCTGCTTGTCCTTCTTTTTCAGCTACTAAATAAATAGCTTCATCTTCTTTCATCTCTGTCATTCGATAAATTTTATTATATTGCAAATTTAAAATTCGTTTTCCAGTATAGCTGATATACCCATAGCGAAATCCTTCTTCTTTCTTATTTCCTACAATATACCCTCCGATTTGATAACTTTTTTCTTTACTATAATATTTATCTCCTGAAACACTATCGTATTTTATAGGAACTATTATTTGACCTTTATAATTGATAATACCATACTTATCTTGTTTTTTTACAAGGAATTCTCCTTCTTTGTAGGACGGATTATCTAATTCTTCATAAATTGGTTTTACTACTACTTTGCCATCAAAATTAATTAAACCATATTTGCCATCTTTTTTTACACGTAATACACTTTTTTCATAAGGAATTTCGCTTACAATCTCTTTAATTTGAATGGGAGCTACTTCTTCATATTGCGTAAAAAGCTCCTCATTTTTATCATTTAATACTTTGCTTTCATATTCACCAGTATTATTGTTATAATTATAGTAACAAACAAATACTGCTTTAGACGGATTTGGTATCTTAATTGTGGTATATTGTGGCTCAATTAAAATATTTCCTTGATTATCAATAATACCCGCTTTTCCATTTTGCATTAAAGTATAATATCGAAACTCTGTTATTTTTTCTATTTCATATTGTTTATTACGATTGAAAAGAAAAACGATTCCTACAATCACTCCTACTACAATCATTATACTAATCATGCTAATGATAATCTTCTTTTTTTTCATAAGTTACCAATCCTTTCTTCTATTCTTCTTTCGTATTTTCTTCTACTTCTGTTTGATTATTTTTGCAAGCTTTTACCCATAAAATTCTTTTATCTTCATATTGTTCTATTTTATACGTCATTTTCTCTGTTTCAATTAATGGTTTTTCTTCATCATCTGGAATCCTTCCTAATTGTTCAATTAAATAACCAGATAAGGTATCATAATCTCCTTCTGGAATTTCTACTCCCATTAATTTTTTCAAATCATAGATGGGAAGACTTCCACTTAATAGATATGTGTTCTCATCTATCTTTTTATATTCTGTCTCTTCTTCATCATATTCATCAAAAATATTACCAAATATTTCTTCTAAAATATCCTCCATTGTAATTAATCCAGCTGTTCCTCCATACTCATCTAATACAATTGCTACTTGCAGTTTGTTATGTTGTAATTCCTTAAAAAGTTCATCAATTGGTTTTGTTTCAGGAACAAAATAAGCTTCTCGAATAATATTTTTTAATTTAAATTGTTTTTTTGTTTTTAGGTATTGAATTAAATCTTTTGCATACAATATTCCTTTTACTTCATCAATTGTTTCACTATATACTGGAATACGACTATAACGATATTCATTTTCACTAAATTCCCCTAGTATTTCTTCTAAAGTAGTATTAATATCAATAGCATAGATGTCGGTTCTATGTGTCATCACTTCTGATACAATACGGTCATTAAATTCAAAAATATTATTAATTAATTCTTTTTCTCCTTTTTCAATCGTACCTTTTTCTTCTCCTTCATCTACCATCATTTTAATTTCTTCTTCTGTTACAATTTCTTCATCACTTTCTGATACCCCAAATAATTTTGAGATAAGATTAGTAGACCAAGTTAAAATTTTTACAAAAGGAGCTGTTAGAATAGAAATAATACGAATCACTCCAATAGTAGCATAAGAAATTTTTTCATAATGTTTCATCGCTAACCTTTTTGGTACTAATTCTCCAAATACTAATGTAAAAAAGGATAAAATAATAGTGATAATAACAATGGAAATTCCTTTCCAAACACTAATACTAACCATTGGTATCCAATCATTCAAAATAGGGGCTAGTCTATCTGCAAATGCATCAGAAGCAAATGCACTAGATAAAAATCCTGCTAAGGTAATTCCAATTTGAATGGTCGCTAAAAATTTACTCGGATTTTTCAACATTCTATGAATTTGTTTTGCTTTTTTATTTCCCCCTTTTGCCTGTTTTTCAATTTTGGCATCATTTAGAGAAATAAAAGCAATTTCAGAAGCTGCAAAATAGGCATTAATTAAAATTAGAACAGCTAAAATAATGATTTGGGAAGCCATTTTCTTTTTCTCACTAATCCTTCCTTTGGCAATAAAATTATGTGTTTATTATATCTTCTTAGCCTACTAATGTCAATAAAAGGGAACTTGATTTTTAGGAAGAAGGATTTGTATTACATTCCTGTTTTCGGTAGCTTGGTTTCTATTGACTGTATTTTCACTTCTTTTTTTACTTTCTCTATTTCAATGGTAGGAACATTTTCTTTTTCGTTATGTACAATTAAAGAAAGTTCTTCATTAAATCCTATTTCTAATCGTATATCTGATTCATAAAGAAGATACCCATTGGGTGCTTTGGTTTCTTTTAAATAATAGGTACCCGGCATAAGATAAGCAAGAATAATTTCTCCTTGCTCATTTGAAATTAAATCAGAAAACATAAGCTTATGATTGGCATCATATAAATCAAAATGGGCATTTGGTAAAGGAATATTTCCATCCTTATCTTTTTTATAAATCTTCAGTTTTGTTTCATTCTTTTCATAAGGAATTGTTTTGTCTCCTTTTCCCTCTTCTATCATAATTCCTGTAATAGCATAATCTTGATAAGAAGAGTTTGGTGCTTTCCCAATAAAAATTGGTTTTGTTTCTACTTGAGAAGTAGCTTTTATTTTCACTTCACCTGCCTGTGTTAATTGAGAAATAGGGAGTAACACTTTAAATTTTTCATTAGAATCAAATTCTTGTTTTATCTGTCCCTGCATATCTGTTAGAAGTGCTTCTTCTAATTTTCCCTTTTCTAATTCTACAGTATAGTTTGGCATTGGTCCGTTAGATGTTACTTTAAACTGTTTAAAAACATATTTTGGGTCTGTTTGTTCTATTTGCCACTCTTTTGATTCTTCTGTTATGACTAAATCGGGTGACACCTTTTGAGAAGTACTTTTGCTTGCATTTGTTAAAATTCTTTCTAAGGCTTGAAGTGTTCTTTCTCCCGCTTCTCCAATCGAAGAAAACTGCTCAAATGTATAGTCATATAGCATAGAATATACTGCCATTTTCGTAGCTGCATATGCCTCTTGCTCACTTAAACAGCCTAGCTGACTTGGTGTTTGATAAGGATAGCCATTTATAATCGCTCTCCAAACAGAGGTATTGTTTAAAACACCTTCTAGATTCACACTATAGTCTCCTACTTCTCCGACTCCTGGTTTTACTTTATCTAAACAATAAGCAGGATATTCTTTTCCGTCTTTATTATATACCACATAAGTTACTTTTATTATCATTCCATCTTTTTTTAATAAAGAACCACATTCTCCTTTAGAGTATAAATTTGCTTTGTCTATTATTTGGCTTGCCCTACTAATATGAATTCCTAAAATATTAGAGAAGCAAAGTAATAAACATAAACTAATGATAAAACTAATTTTTGATAACTTCATTGCTTTCCTCCTTTTCAATTGCTTGAATACATCTACGATATTCTGGTTCATTCTCTACACACGTAATTAGTGTAATACGATTATCCTCTGTATTTTGTAGATAGGTCCAGTCATCCTCTCGAATAACAGTAATTACCTCAATTACATATTTCTTTTGTATTTCTCCTTTTTTGTACCAAATACTATCTCCTTTTTGTAAAGACTTTAAGTTTTGAAAATAATTTACTGGGTAGCCTCTATTATGTCCTGCTAAACCGATATTTCCTTCTAGTGTTGAAGTCGTTTTAAAATGTCCTACAAATTGGTCCATTACTTCTTTTGTTGTTCCTTCCGAGATAGGTGCAATTAGCTGTATTTTTTCAATCACAATTCCCCAAGAATAACTTTGTAATTGTTCTAATCCGTCCCATCTCTCCTCTTCTACTTGTATTGTTTCTTCTAACTTTGGCTCTTCTTCGTTAAATGTAGTAGAAATAGAAATTTGAGAAAAGGTAGAAAAAAATTTAGAAGTTCCTATTTGCACAAAAAGAAAAACAACAAGACTTAAAAAAAAGCTAATTGCATCAATGAAAAGCCTGTTATAACGCCACATGCATGTACATCACCTACTTTTTATTTAATTTTATCTGTTTTTGGGAATATAAAAAGATAAAAAATATAATGAAATAAAATCTTTGCAACTCTACATTGCTTTTTTATCATAGTACAAAAAAAACATTTTGTAAAGATTTTTTTATTGACATAATTCGACAAAGAAGAAGAATTCTATTTTTCTCCTTCTTTGTCTTGGTATAAGTCTAATTCAAAAAAGAATACTACACCATTTATTCTATTTAGTACACCATAAACGTTATGATAATTATTCATAATAGCACGTACTAGAGCAAGTCCAATTCCCGTTCCTCCATCTTCTCGGTTACGTGATGTATCAATTTTGTAGAATCTTTGCCAAATACGATTCATTTCTTCTTCCCCAATCGTTTTGCCTGTATTAAACACATTGACTCTTACTTTTTGCTTTTCAGGATAAGTGGAAATGGTAATTTCAATAGCTTTTTCATTCGCTCTTTCTTCTACATGTTTAATCGCATTGGTAATATAATTCGTAACAACCTGTTCGATATAAAAATCATCTGCATAAACCCAGATTGGTTTATCACATTGTAGTTTAACATTAACTTGTTTTTCTTCTAACATAACTTGTGATTTTCGAATTACTTCCTCAATTAATTCGGTGATATCGAATTTTTTATTTTTAAATTCACGGTTTCCATATTCTAATTTCATTAATTCTAATAAACGTTTTACTAATCGGTCCATTTTATTTGCTTCATCTAATATCACATCTGCATAAAACTGTTTACTTTCTTCATCTTGATTAACATTTTCTACTAATCCTTCTGCATATCCTTGAATCAGAGCAATTGGTGTTTTTAATTCATGTGAAACATCTGAAATAAATTGTTTTCGCATTTCATCAATTTTTGATTTTTCTTCAATATCTCGTTCTAACTCAATATTAGATGTCTTTAACTGTTTAATCGTAGCTTCTAATTTCTCAGACATTAAGTTAATACTTTTTCCTAAATCATTTATTTCATCATCTACATCTGTAGTTTGATATTTTTTACTAAAATCTAAATTAGCCATCTTTTTCGCAATTTCATTTAATTGCGTAATTGGTTCTGTGAAACGTTTCGAAATAAAGGAAATAATAACAGCAGCAACTATAATTGTAATTCCCCCAATAATATATAAGAAATTATTCGAGATTTTAACACTTTCTTGAATCGAAGAAATAGGAATGCGAATATAAAGCATATATCCATTATCTAATTTTCCAGTTAAAAGAATATAGGCAATTCCAGTATTACTATCTTTTGTTCTTTTAATTGTTATATTCCTTCTAGCAAAAAGAAGGTCCTTTCTATCAACATTTTGATTCGATGCCATGTCATTAATATCATTAATGGTAGATAAAAAGTCTTCATTGGAAGTATAAATACTAATTCCCGCATCTGTTTTAAGTAAAATATCAAAATTATTACTAATCGCAAGATTGGCTAATTCTTTTTCAATATCCATATTGGTCTGTGTATTTTTATAATAAGAATTAATTTTCGTATAAATATCCTTCAAACTATTTTGTTTTGAATAAAGATAAAACGACTCTAGTACAACATTATTTAACAAAATTAATACTACAATAATAATGATTACTGCCATTCCTAATGTAAGAAATAATCTTACTCGTAAGGAATTTAGTTTCTGTTTTAGCCTGTCCATTTTTCCCCCCTTATTTTATTTCGAATTTATAGCCGACTCCTCTCATCGTTTCAATATACTTTCCTTTTTTCCCAAGTTTATGACGAATTTTTTTAATATGACTATCAATCGTTCTAGAATCACCATAATAATCATAATTCCATACATTATTTAATATCTTATCCCTAGAAAGAGCAATTCCTTCATTATCTACTAAATATTTTAATAGCTCATATTCACGTAAGCTCATCTCTACTTTTTTTCCATCTACACTAACCGTTCTACCTTCTACATCAATTTTAATTCCACCATAGTCTGTAATTTTCTTTTCTTCTCCTTGTATTCTTTTTAAAATTGCTTCTACTCTTGCCACTAATATTTTAGGGCTAAACGGTTTCGAAATATATTCATCTACCCCTAACTCAAACCCAAATAATTCATCTTGTTCTTCTCCCCTTGCCGTCAGCATTATAATAGGAACCTTCGATTCTTGCCTAATCTGTCTTAATACAGACCAACCATCTAATTTTGGCATCATTACATCTAATAAAATCAATCCTATTTTATTTTTATTTTCCTCAAATACCTCTAATGCCTTTTCTCCATCTTCTGCTTCTAAAATAGAAAAACCTTTTTGCAATAAAAAATCTTTAATTAGTTTTCTCATTCTCGATTCATCATCTACAACTAAAATAGTGATATCTTTCATTCCTTATCCGCTCCTTTTGCATATTATTATATATTATATCTAGTATTTATGTCTAGAGTGTGAAGATATTTCAATTACTTATTGATTGTTCTTAAATTGATATGATACAATAAAGTACAAAATTTGGCAGGAGGATAGAAAAAATGGAAATATTTGAGCTAGTATTTGGTGTGTTTGTCCATTTACTTCGGGTCTACAGTAAAATATTGCTACTTTCATGGCTGATGACACTAATTATTGTAGGTCTAGCAATCCTTTATTTTTCTTTCAAAAAGGATTCTCATAAAGTAGCAGTACTGTCTGTAGTATTGGTAGGATTGTTCTTTCTTACGATAGTAGCCTCTTTATTTCTTTTGTTTTAATCCGCTTGCGGGGGCACTTTGCCCCCGCATTACTCTTTTTAGTCAATTAATTCAAATCCCATTTGTTGTTGTAGTTCTGGGGATATTGTTTTTCTAACATATAATTTATTTGCCTTGCAATAAGCCTTTACCGCTTCCTCTGTTGCAGACCCATAAACTCCATTAGCATATCCATAAAAAAAACCAAGTTCTTTTAATCGATTTTGTATCGCTAATACATCCGAACCATACATTCCTGATTTCAAATGGCGAAATCCTTTTCCGAAACTCCCATATACCCCATCTACAATGGTTACTTTTGTTCCAATTGGTAAGATTTTATATAGTTGTGCTACTTCTTCATTTTTCATACGAATACATCCATGTGAACTAGCCCATCCTACGGAACCGCGGGTCATGATTTCCATGAATTCCAAATTTTCCCCAAGGTACATTAAATCCCATCCAACTTCCGTCCGAAAGCCTTCTCCCCATTTTCCTTTTGTCACAATACTCCAAGTCCCAATAGGAGAAGGTGTAGATGGTTTTCCTCCAGAACACGCATATTCTTTATATAACGTTCCTTCTTTAAATACATACATTCTCGAAGATTCTACATCTACTAAAATTTCATAAGGGCTCTTAGAGGAGGCCTGAGAAATATTTCTTACTCCCCAAATCGTAAATCCCAAAGAAAGAATTAAAAATAAAATA
>DBFJJM010000006.1:0-51158 GCA_048393175.1 Candidatus Merdicola sp. | reverse complement strand
CTTTTTTTGCCATAATCCATAAATTATCAATTTTAGGATAAAAAAAAGTAGGGTCGAAAATATTAGAATGACTCGGACAAATTAGACATTTTGGATAATCTTTTACCATTTCTAAATTAATATATTTCACATGATAAAGAAAATGACAACATATTCCATTAACAATACTTTTCATAATTTTACCCATTCTCATACCTCATTGTTAAGCATACTGATAAGTTTGCTCTTCTTCTTGTAATTTATCTTTCCCTATATATAAGTAATAGTTTAACTCTAATAAAGGAAAATCACAACACCTTTTGCATAACTGCTCCTTTTTTATTTTATGATAAAGTAGATAAATATTATTTACTTTTCTTTGAATCATTTCTTTATTTTGTATACACCATAACAATTGTTTTTGCAATAACTTTTTATATTTATTATCTTCCATCTGTTCTATCTGTATTTGACATACTTCCTGTTGTGGTAGAGGAAGCATATTATTTACATTAATAGCACCAAGTCTTCCCTCTTCAATTAAAATAATATCTCCTCTTTGATAAATAAATTGGTGTTTTTTCTTAGGAGAAGTAAGAGGAAGATAATAAGGAAACATATCAGATAGGAAAAAGGGTCCTAAAAATGGCCTGAAATGCTTTTCTTTATTCGCAATAGGAACTCTTTTATCCCATTGCTTAAGATAGTGATAATAATTCGTATTTAACCAATAAAACTCCATTGTTACCTCCTAAAAAGAAAGGAAGAATTAAAAATTCCTCCCCCCTTGTTAATATTGTAAATTACTTACTTCATTTGCATATTTTTTATAATCTGGAATATACCTTTCTATCATTTGATAAAACCCTTTACAATGCTTTTTATATTTTAAATGACAAAATTCATGTAACAGTACATATTCAATACATTTTCTAGAATATTTGATTAGATTTGGATGAAGTAGAATTTTACCATTTGGTAAGCATTTTGCAAGTGTATTTTCCATTTGTCTAATCTCATAGTCTTCTGGTGCGATTCCTAAAATAAGACGTGTTTTTTCCATCATGGCTTCTAATTCTTTTTCCGCTATTACTTTATACATTTTTTCTAGTAAGACTTGTAAAATCTCCTCTTTTTCTGCTTTTCGATACTTTTTAGGAAGAATTACTTCAATCACTCTTGTACTGTCTACTGTTAAGCTAGGAGATTTAACATTTTTATAACTAATTTTTAAAGCATATTTTTCTCCTAAAATTTTAAACGTATCAAATGTCACTTTTTCTTTTTTCTGTAAATATTCTTTCCTTTTTTGAAGAATCCATTTTTTCTTTTGTTCTACCATAGCCTGAATTTGATTTTGGGATAAATACCATGGGGCTTGTACTAAAACTTCTCCGTTTTGTATACAAATATAACATTCTCGGTTCATCACTTTATTTACAGTATAAGCAATTACATCATTTTTCATTTTCATCGTCATCCCACCCTATTACAAATTTTTGTTCTTCGAACTCTTGTTTGTATTATTTTATCTATTCATTCGTTTTTTGTCAATACTTTTTTTAAATTTTTACGAAATATCTTCATAAAAAAAGAACCTTATTACTAAGATTCTTTTCTGCCTTCTTATATTCCAGACTTACTCCTACTAATAAAAAAACACTTTTCCTATTTATTTAAAATTTTTTTAAGAAGGAATAAACTTCCTTTAATATCTAATACCCGTACTGGTTATTTTCCTTAAAAAATAACATCTGACTTTAATACTAGAGCAACACACGAAAACTCGTGTCACTATAACTGTTGCTCGGATAATTGTTATAGTTCTTAGCTAACGACCAATTATAGCCGTTGTTATAATAATTGCCACCACGAAGGACACGATACGAACTTCCTAGTTTAAGTTTATCCCTCTATATAAAACATACTTTTCCTTAATCCACAAGAATCAGCATGTACTACATAGCCAAGCCATCCAGCAATACTTTTTTGAATATCGGATAGGCTCATTTTTCCTTCTTTTAATAATGTAGTATATTTCTTTAATTTTCATTTCATCTTTTTTTTACTACTTGGTCTTATCCTTAACCTATTTTCATGAATTTGATAGCCGCAAAAATTCACCCCTTGTTTATCTTTAAATATTCTTGTTTTAGAATTTAACGTTAACTTTAGATGTTTTTCTAAAAAACAAGAAATTTCATTTAACCAAGTTTTAGCTATTTGTTTGTTTTCACATAAAATGACAATATCATCCATATAGCGAAAATAATAGTTACACTTTAATTGATGTTTTGCATATTTTGTAAACCTTTGCTATTTTTTCTATGATTAGTCCTCAAACTACCTTTTTCCTTATAAGACAAAAACTCATATCATTTAACATAAAAAAGATTACAACCATCAAAAAAGAATGGTTCTGCCATACCAGAATCCATTCCTTTGTAATTTACTTTTATGTTCCTTATTTCATAGCTTCTTCTACTGCAACAGCTATCGATACAGTAGCACCTACCATAGGATTGTTTCCGCATACCAATTAATCCCATCATTTCCACATGTGCTGGCACAGAAGAAGAACCTGCAAATTGTGCATCAGAATGCATTCTTCCCATAGTATCTGTCATACCATAAGAAGCTGGACCTGCTGCCATATTATCTGGATGTAGTGTTCTTCCCGTTCCTCCACCAGAAGCAACAGAAAAATATTTTTTTCCTTTTTCGATACATTCTTTTTTATAAGTACCTGCTACCGGATGTTGGAATCTTGTTGGATTAGTAGAATTCCCTGTAATCGAAACATCTACATCTTCATGATGCATAATTGCAACACCTTCACGAACATCATTCGCACCATAACATTTTACTTTACTTCTTTCTCCATTTGAATAACTAATTTCTTCTATTACAGATAATTTACTAGTATAGTAATCAAAATCTGTCTTTACATAAGTAAACCCATTTACTCTTGAAATAATTTGAGCTGCATCTTTTCCAAGTCCGTTTAAAATAACACGTAATGGCTCTTTTCTTACTTTATTTGCAGACTT
Source organism: Candidatus Merdicola sp. (assembly GCA_048393175.1). Classification (GTDB taxonomy): domain Bacteria; phylum Bacillota; class Clostridia; order TANB77; family CAG-508; genus Merdicola. The sequence continues at coordinate 48,129 of DBFJJM010000006.1, read as the reverse complement.
TGCAATTCCAATTGCCCCTTCTGCTGCTGCAAAACTCTCATGTCCTGCCAAAAAAGCAAAACAATTTGTACTTTCTGATAATAACATTGATGCTAAATTTCCATGTCCTAATCCTACTTTTCTATCATCTGCTACAGAACCAGGAATACAAAATGCTTGTAATCCTTCTCCTATTGCTTTTGCTGCTTCATGTGCTTTCGTATACCCTCTTTTTATCGCAATGGCTGCTCCTAATGTATACGCCCAACAAGCATTATCAAAACAAATCGGTTGTACTTCTCTTACCATTTTAACAGGGTCGAATCCTTTATCTGTACAAATTTTTCTTGCTTCTTCTAAATCTTTTATTCCATATTCTTTTAACTTTTTTGTAATTTGGTCAATTCTTCTTTCATATCCTTCAAATGTTACTGCCATGATATTACCTCCTAAAATTTATTCTTGTTTCTTATTCTTGTCTTGGGTCAATGGTCTTTACTGCTTCTGCAAATCTACCATAAGTACCACTTGCTTTTTCAATCGCTTCTTCTGGCTTTATTCCAGCTTTTATGAAGTCCATCATTTTTCCGATATTGACATATTTGTAACCGATAATTTCGTTATTTTTATCTAGACCTAATTCCATTACATATCCTTCTGCTAATTCTAAGTATCTTGGTCCTTTTGTTTTTGTACTATAAATCGTTCCTACTTGAGAACGATGCCCCTTTCCTAAATCTTCTAATCCTGCACCAATAGGAAGCCCATTTTCAGAAAAAGCAGATTGAGACCTACCATAAACAATTTGTAAAAATAATTCTCTCATAGCAGTATTAATAGCATCACATACTAAATCTGTATTTAATGCTTCTAATAACGTTTTTCCCACTAAAATTTCTCCTGCCATCGCTGCTGATTGGGTCATTCCAGAACATCCAATTGTTTCTACTAAAGCTTCTTCGATAATTCCTTCTTTTATGTTTAACGTTAATTTACAAGCTCCCTGTTGTGGAGCACACCATCCGATACCATGTGTTAATCCTGAAATATCTTTTATTTCTTTTGCCTTAACCCATTTTCCTTCCTCTGGAATTGGTGCTGGTCCATGGTCTACTCCTTTATGAACTTTGCACATAGTTTCTACGTCTTTTGAATACATCATTTTAATTACTCCTTTCAGTCATTACATTATATTTTTCCTATTAAAGTTTAATATTTGATTTCTTTGTTCTTCTTTTGTTTGTTCCTGTTTTATTTGTTCTTCTATTGATAAAATAGGACTTGCTAAATCTTGTTTCTCAGTTGGTCTAAAAGAATTTTCTTTTTCATAATCAATGCTACGTGGTTTTTGTACTTGATAAATTCCTTCTATATAAGTATCTTTTTGTTCTTGTCTATATGGTTTATTTTGTCGATATTCCTCTATTATTTTTCTGTCCTTCCTATTATACGTATTCACACCAATTTCCAAATATTCGTATCTCCAAATAAGATGACGTTCATAGCTATTATAGGGGCTTTCTTTTAAATCTTGATAATCATATTCTATTTTAAACTGAAAATTTTCTACTGAAATGGTAAGATTACCCCACTTCTTACCATTTACTACTTCGCACTCCTTACGAAGTTTTTTGATTACTCCATAAAGCTCATCTGCTAATTGAAAATATTCTTGTTCATCAAGATTAAATTTATTGGGAACTTCATATACATTGACAGGGTCTTTTTTTAGGATTCCTTTTGGAAAATAGTAAAAAAACATTTCACCTGTCTCTAAATGATTTATCCCTTCTAAGATTGAAGCATATAGATAAATTCTGTCCCATTTTTCAGGAATCATGGAAAAGAGCTTTTCTTGAATCTCTTTATATAGCTCCTTAATTTCTGGTGTTGCCTTCACCATTACCCCTCCATATTTTCTTTTTTATTTATTTTTTACAATTAAGCTTTCTCCTGTCATTTCCTTTGGTTTTTCTACTCCCATAATGTCAAGCATAGTAGGTGTTAGGTCACACAGTCTTCCCGGTTTTAATTTTGTCTCTTCCTTCCCTACTAAAATAAATGGTACTGGATTGGTGGTATGAGCTGTTTGTGGGTCTCCTGTTTTATAATCTATCATTTGTTCTGCATTTCCATGGTCTGCTGTAATTAATAATACGCCTTGCTGTTTCTTTACAGCCTCTACTACTCTTCCTACACACCCATCAATTGTTTCAATTGCTTTTACAGCCGCTTCTAAATTTCCAGTATGACCTACCATATCCGGATTAGCATAATTTAAAATAATCACATCATATTTTTCTGAATCAATTGCTTCTACTACTTTATCCGTCACTTCTAAAGCACTCATTTCTGGTTTCATATCATATGTCTCTACTTTCGGAGAGGGTATTAAAATACGGTCTTCTCCTAAATATTGCTTTTCTTCTCCTCCATTAAAGAAAAAAGTAACATGTGCATATTTTTCGGTTTCTGCAATTCTTAGCTGAGTATACCCTTTCTGGCTAATATATTCTCCAAAAGTATTGTTTAAACTTTCTGGCCCAAAAGCAACTTTTACATTTGGCATCGTTTCATCATATTGTGTAAAACAAACATAATTTAAGTTTAATGGCTTCGTTTCAAATTCTTTAAAGTTTGGATCAACGAATGCTCTTGTTAGCTCTCTTGCACGGTCTGGACGAAAGTTATAGAAAATAACCCCATCTCCATTATCAATTGTTGCTACTGGTTTTTCTCCATTATAAATAACGGTAGGTTCTACAAATTCATCAAATACTTCTTTTTGATAAGAACTTTCGATTGCAGCAATACTAGTAGTTGCCTTTTGTCCCTTTCCAAAAGCCAAAGCATCATAAGCCTTTTGAACTCTTTGCCATCTTTTATCTCTATCCATTGCATAAAATCTTCCTGAAATAGTTGCAATTTTTCCAATTCCTTTTTCCTTTATTTTCTCTTCAAGTTTCAAGATATAGTTCTCTGCTGATGCTGGTGGTGTATCTCTACCATCTAAGAAACAATGAATATATACTTCTTCAAAGTCCTTTCGTTTTGCCAATTCCAATAAAGCATACAAATGCCTTATATGACTATGTACCCCTCCATCTGATAAAAGCCCCAATAGATGCAATTTTTTGTGGTTTTTCTTACAATAATCAATCACTTTTGTTAACTCTGGTACAGTAAAAAAATCTCCTTCTTCAATTGACTTTGTAATTCTTGTTAAATCTTGATAAACTATTCTTCCTGCTCCAATATTGGTATGACCCACTTCGGAGTTACCCATTTGTCCTTCTGGTAATCCCACATCCATTCCACTTGCATGGATTTGTGTTGTAGGACATAGTTTCATTAGTGTGTCTAAATTAGGGGTTTTTGCAATAGAAACTGCATTTCCTTTTTGATTTTCATTTTTGCCAAAACCATCTAAAATCATTAGCATTGTTAGCTTATCTTTCATAAATTTATTACCATCCTTTTCTTTTCTGCCTCATTTTTTACCTTTTCTTATTGTTTATCATAATTTATAATTTTAGCAAATTCCTCTGCTTTTAAACTTGCTCCTCCTACTAAACCACCATCAATGTCTGAAGTTGTAAATAATTCTCTTGCATTTGAAGATTTTACACTTCCTCCATATTGAATGATTACTTTTTTTGCCACTTCTTCTCCATAAAGATTGGAAATTTCTTTTCGAATCTCTTTGATGGTATCATTAGCATCCTCAGAAGTTGCTGTTTTTCCTGTTCCAATAGCCCAAATTGGTTCATATGCAATAATGATATTTTCTACTTGCTCTTTATCTAACCCTTCTAAAGCAAGTCTCGTCTGTGATTTAATCACTTCTAATGTTTTTCCTGACTCTCTTTGTTCTAATGTTTCACCAACACAGACAATTGGTTTTAGTCCATATTGGAAGGCTGCCTTTATTTTTTTATTGACTGTTTCATCTGTTTCTGCAAAGTATTGTCTTCTTTCAGAATGCCCTATAATAATATATTCCACTCCAATTGATTTTAACATCGGTCCAGAAATTTCTCCTGTATAAGCTCCTTTTTCTTCCCAATGCATATTTTGAGCTCCAATTTTCACATTTGTATTTTGTGCTGCAAGTAAACTATAGAATAAATCGGTATAAGGAACACACAAAACAACTTCATTTTCGGTCTCTTTTACCAAAGGAATTAATTCCTCAATACATTTCATTGCTTCATTTGGTAATAGATTCATTTTCCAATTACCAGCAATTACTTTTTTTCTCATTATGCTTCCTCCTTTATTTTTCTTTACTATCAATTTATTTATCTTGTAAGCAATCTATACCAGGTAACGTTTTTCCTTCTATAAATTCTAAGGAAGCACCTCCTCCTGTAGAAATATGAGTCATTTTATCAGAAAGTCCTATTTTTTCGATGGCTGCTGCAGAATCTCCTCCACCAATAACAGTAGTAGCATTAATCCCTGCTAATGTTTTAGCAATCTCATTTGTTCCTAGTGCAAATTGGTCAAACTCAAATAATCCAACAGGTCCATTCCATAATACAGTTTTTGCTTTTTTTAGTTCTTCTTGATAAAGTTTAATCGTTTCTGTTCCAATATCAAAACCTTCCCAACCATCTGGTATTTCTTTATAACTTACTACTCTACTTTCTGTATCTTTCTTAAATTCTTTTCCAATTTTGGTATCTACTGGGATTAAAAATTTTACTCCCTTTTGTTTTGCCTTTTCCATTAATTCTCTTGCTAAGTCTAATTTATCTAATTCACAGATAGAATTTCCTACATTATATCCCATTGCTTTAAAAAAGGTATAGGCCATTGCTCCACCAATCATTAGAGTATCTACTTTATCTAATAGGCTATTGATAACTCCAATTTTATCCGATACTTTCTTTCCTCCCAAAATAGCAACAAAAGGTCTTTTCGGATGATTTAGTGCTTCTCCTAAAAAGTTTAATTCTTTTTCAATTAAAAAGCCACTTACTGCTGGAAGATAACTAGCTACCCCTGTTGTAGAAGAGTGTGCACGATGAGCTGTTCCAAACGCATCATTAACAAAAACTTGTGCTAAACTAGCAAGCTGTTTGCTAAATTCTGGGTCGTTTTGTTCTTCCCTTTTATCAAATCTAACATTTTCTAAAAGAACAACTTCTCCTTCTTTCATTTGGGAAGTAAGTCTTTTAGCGTCTTCTCCTACAATATCTTTTGCTAATTCTACTTTTTTTCCTAATTGTTTTGCTAATTCTTCTGCTACTGGTGCTAAAGAAAATTCTGGTTTTATTTCTCCATTTGGTCTTCCTAAATGAGAACACAAAATCACTTTACAATTTTGGTCTAATAAATATTGAATGGTTGGTATAGCTGCTATAATTCTTCTATTGTCAGTAATTTTTCCAGTCTCCTCTTGTGGAACATTAAAATCACATCTTACTAAAACTTTCTTTCCTTTTAAATCCATATCACGAACCGTCTTCTTTGCCATTTTTTCTTTCCTCCTTCTTTTGTAAGGGTTGCCTATCAGGCAAGAACTCTATGCCGGATAGGTAACCCTTACTTTGCTTATCTAATACAGGTTTGAGAGGCAGGGGGCTTTCCTGCCTCTTTTTGTTTATTTTTTAGTAGAAACATAACAAGCTAAATCTACTAACTTATGGGCATAACCCCATTCATTATCATACCATGCTACTAATTTTACAAATGTATCTGTTAATTGAATTCCTGCTTTTGCATCGAATATAGAGGTATGTGCATCATTAATAAAATCAGAAGAAACCACATCTTCTTCTACATATTCTATAATACCTTTCATTTCGTTTTCTGATGCTTGTTTTACAACTTTACAAATCTCTTCATAAGTAGCAGGTTTTTCTAAATTACAAGTTAAATCCACAACAGAAACATCTACTGTTGGAACACGAAATGCCATACCTGTTAATTTTCCATTTAAATCTGGAATTACTTTGCCAACTGCTTTAGCCGCTCCTGTAGAAGAAGGAATAATATTCACTCCAGCAGCACGTCCTCCACGCCAATCTTTTTTAGAAGCTCCATCTACTGTTTTTTGAGTAGCTGTTGTACTATGTACTGTTGTCATTAATCCATCTTTAATTCCAAAATGGTCATGAACTACTTTAGCAAGTGGTGCTAAACAGTTTGTCGTACAAGATGCGTTAGAAATAATATTCATACTAGGGTCATATGTTTGATTATTTACCCCCATAACAAACATAGGAGCATCTTTAGAAGGTGCACTAATTAATACTTTCTTTGCACCTGCTTCTATATGAGCCTGTGCTTTTTCTAAAGTAGTAAAGACACCTGAACATTCTAATACATATTCTACTCCCTCTTTTCCCCAAGGGATATTATGTGGGTCCATTTCATTATATACTTTTATTTCTTTTCCATTTACCACTAAAGTTCCTTCTTTTTCTTCTACTGTACCTTGAAATCTTCCATGTACTGAATCATATTTTGTCATATATGCCATATAGTCTGCTGTAATAAAAGGGTCATTGATTGCTACCACTTCTACTTCCTCACCTTTTTCCAGTGCTGCTTGGAAAGCTAAATTTCCAATTCTTCCGAATCCGTTAATACCAACTTTAATTGACATTTAAAATTCCTCCATTCTTTTGCGAAAAGTTCGCACAATTTTAGTCGCTAGAACGACCATAGGTATTTTATAACAAAAAAGAATACTTTTCAAGTATTCTTTTCTAATTCTTCTAATTGACTTTATTATAATTTTACTTCTTGTTTTACTGGTTGTTTCTTTTTCCCAAAAGTAACGTCTTGTAGGAAGAAATCTTTTACTTTTTGCCAAGTAACTTCTTGATATAAGAAATCATTTATTTCTTGCTCTATTTTTTGTTGATGAGGAGTTAACTCTACTTTAATTTCTTTAAATAAAAATTGTTTTACCTTTGTCCAAGGATGAATTTTTTCTGGTAAATTAAATTGTGTTCCTTCCCCATTTACTCCCTTTATTTCTTCATTCTCCATTTTTATTTCCTCCTTTGTGTTATTAAACAAACTTCACTTCATTTATACTACAATTTCCCAAAGATAGCAAGAGGTGTGTTTCTTTTTTTAATAACATTTTCGTGACAATTTTGTTTCAATTCTGTGTCAAATGCATTTTCCTATTAAAACAAGCCCTTCTTTTCCTATTATTTGAACTTGTTTGATTTGGTTTTCTAAAGATACTTCGGATGGTACTTTCACTTCCATATAATTAGTAGTATGTCCTTGATAGGTATTTGCTTTTTTTTCTTCAAATAATACTTGTACTTGTTGTCCTACTACTTGTTCATTTTGTTTTGTTTGGTTTTGATTTGATAGGTCAAGTAATCTGTTACTTCTTTGTTGTTTGATAAAAGATTCGACTTGGTTCGGCATCGTGGCAGCCTTCGTTCCTTTTCTCGGAGAATAAGCAAACACATGCATTTTATAAAAAGCAATTCTTTCTAAAAATTCATAAGTTTTTTGAAACTCCTCTTGGGTCTCTTGCGGAAATCCTACAATAATATCTGTTGTTAGTGCACAGTGCGGATATACTTTTCTTAATCTTATTACAATCTCTTCAAATTCTTCTACTGTATAATGTCTATTCATTCTCTTCAAAGTTTCATTACATCCACTTTGTAAAGATAAATGAAAATGGTCACAAATAGGTTGTAACTTACTAAGTCTTTCTACAAATTGTTCTGTCATAAAAGTAGGCTCTAAAGAACCTAAACGAATTCTTTTGATTCCTTCTACTTTATTTAATTCTTCTAATAAATCAATTAAACTATATTCTTGTTTAAAATCCTTACCATAGGAAGCAAGATGAATTCCAGTTAATACAATTTCTTGAATTCCCTTTTGCACCATTTTTTCTACTTCCTGTATCACATTTTCTTTTTTTCTACTTCTTACTCTTCCTCTTGCATACGGAATAATACAATAACTACAAAAACGGTCACACCCATCTTGTATTTTAATCACTGCTCTTGTTTTTTCTGTGTAGGTGACTACCCCAAAATCTTGAAATTCTTTTTGGTTCATTACATCAGAAAGGACTTGTTCTTCCTCTTTTCCTTTTTTATATTCTTCTATCACTTCAACAATTTGTTTCTTTTCATTTGTTCCTAAAACAATATCAATTTCTGGCATAGTTTCTAATTGTTCTTTGGCTACTTGTACATAACATCCAACTGCCACTACAAGAGAATTTTTGTTTATCTGTTTGGCATGTCTTAACGCCTGTCTTGATTTACGCTCAGACATATTCGTAACCGTACAGGTATTAACAACATAAATATCGGCTTTATCCTTCCATTCTACTAACTCATAGCCGTTTTTTAAAAATTGTTCTATCATTCCATTTGTCTCATATTGATTTACTTTACAACCGAAGTGTATAAAAAGCAATCCTTTTTTTCTTGTTATTTTCTTTGTATTCCATCTTACAACTACCTCTCAACAATTTTTGTTTGTCCTATTTTTCTAAAGCCTATTTTTTATACTTACTTATACTATTTGCTACCTGTAAGGTATAAAAAGCAACTTTTTGTCCATTTTTGTATTATATCAAAAAAACCTATTTTTTACAATAATAGAATTCATAAGAGAAAATTCGGTTTAAACTTATTTCTAAATTTAAACCGAATTTTCTCTTATCTTCTTTTTCTTTCTTCTCTTAAATTAGCTAATTTTAGTTATTTTAATTTCTATTCTTGAAAGATACGAAGTGAATTAAGTACAGTAAGTAGTGTTACTCCTGTATCCGCTAAAATAGCTGCCCATATTGGAGCAAATCCAATAAATCCCAAAAACAGTACAACAAACTTTATAAAAAGTGAAACGCTAATATTAAAACGAATAATATTCATACTCTTTCGAGCAATTTGAATGCACTTAGGAAGAATACCTAGTCTGTTGGAAAGTAAAATTGCATCTGCTGTATTGTTTGCTATTTGGGTTCCTTCTCCCATTGAAATACCAAAATGAGATGTTGCTAAAACAGGACTATCGTTAATTCCATCTCCTATAAAAATAACATGATGTTTTTGTTTTTGTTGCTGTACCACTTTCATCTTTTCTTGTGGAAGAAGCCCTGAATAAATAGATTTGATTCCTACTTCCTTTGCTACTTTTTCTGCTTGTACTTTATGGTCACCAGTTAACATCAAAAGATTGCTAACTTGCATCTTTTTTAATTCTTCTACCATCTGTTTACTATCTTTACGTATTTCTTCTTTTAAGGTACAATAGGCCACTATTTTTCCTTCTACTGCTAAATAAATAGCCCCTTCTTTTTCTAACTCTTCTGTTACTCCATACTTTTTCATTAGTTTTTGATTTCCCACCATTACTTTCTTTTCTTCTATTTCTCCATAAAGTCCATGTCCTGGTATCTCCTTTTGATTGATTACTTCATACGTTTGTATATTAGGAGCTATCTTTTCAATTGCAGAAGCAATTGGATGGTTAGATAATGCTTCTAAGCTAGATAAATAAGATAGTGCTTTTTCTTTTTCTATATCACCTATTATTTCAAATTTATCAATTGTCATTTTTCCTGTGGTAATCGTCCCTGTTTTATCTAAACAAATAGTATCTACTTTTGCTAATTCTTCTACATGTTTTGTTCCTTTTATAATCAACCCCTTTTTCGAAATAGCACCCACACAAGAAAAGAAAGAAAGGGGAATGGAAATGACTAAGCTACAAGGGCAAGATGCCACTAAAAAGAATAACGCTCTCATTATCCATACTTTACTATCGAATCCCATAAAAAGAGGAATAATTGCAATCAGTAGAGCAATCATAATAACAGTAGGAGTATAGATTTTAGAAAAACGTGTAATCAAAGTTTCTGTTTTTCCTTTATTATTGGTTGCTTCATATACCAAATCTATAATTTGAGAAGCAGTAGAATGAGCAAAATCACGAATCACCTCACAAGTAATTGCACTCGTCATATTGACACTTCCTGACAACATATCTTGCCCTTCTTTTACTTCTAATAGTTTGCTTTCTCCTGTAACCGCAGAAGTATCTATATTAGATTCTCCTTTTATTACATTACAATCTACTGGCACTTTTTCTCCTGGTTTAATTAAAATTGTATCACCTGGTCTTAACTCTTCTACTTTTACTATTTTGATACTATCCTCTTGTATTAAATTTGCTTCGTTTGCCTTTATTTCTACAATGTCTTCAATGTTTTTCTGGGACCTTTGTACTGCTCTATCCTCTAAAAACTCTCCTAGTTTGAATAATAACACTACCATACAACTTTCTGGAAATTCTCCTAAGATAAAAGCAGCAATCACGGCAATCGTCATTAACGTATCTTCTTTAAATTGAAAATGGAATAAGTTTTTCACTCCACTATATAATAAATCATATCCTGCTATTAGAACCACCAGTAAATAGAGTATAATACGAAACGTCTCTAATATTGGTACAAAAGTAAGAATAAAGATACCAATAGAAAGAAGGTATAACAAAAGATTTCTTTTTTCTTTTTTCTCTTGTTTCTTATCTATTTTTTTCTGACAGCTTGTATTTTCTCCACAACAATCACAACTCATTTACTACTCCTCCTTACTATGAGCTAATGCTATTTGTATCATCTTTTCTACATGTTCATCTTGCAAACTATAAAAAATTTGCTTTCCTTCTCTTCTATATTTTACTAAATGATTGGTTCGTAGCAATTGTAATTGATGTGAAACAGTAGATTGATTCAGCTTTAATAATTCACATAAATCACAAACACATAATTCTTCTTTTAATAAAGAACATATCATTCGAAGTCTTGTTTCATCCGAAAAAAGTTTAAAAATATTTGTTATTTTAAATAATTCCTCTCTTGTCACTTCATTTAATTTCACTTGATTAATTTTTATATCGTGTGGACAATTCTCTCCACAAATCCATTCTTTTTCTTTCATATGTTCCTCCTTTTATTAATATATGATTATATGCTCATATATTAATATATTATATGCATTTTGTCAAGATTTATGACCAAATAGAAAAGATACTAATTTATATAAGTAAACTAGTATCTTTCTTTTTACTCTATTTCTATTACCGTTGCATTAATTGCTCCCCATGGTTGTCCTACTGGTATACTATTAATACCTTTCTTAAAATAGATTTTTGTTAATATATCACAATTTGAAAATGCAGTATTTTCTATTTTTACCATACTATTTGGTATAATTACATTAGTTAATTCTCTGCAACAATTGAAACCCTCTCCTTCAATAACAGTTGTTCCCTCTGATATTGTCACTGTTTTAAGTTGTCTACACCAATCGAAAGAAGAGGAATTTATTGTTCCTATATTACTTGGTACTACTACATCAGTTAATGCACTACAACTAGAAAATATAGCATTACTAAAATTAGAAATATTATTCGGTAAATCATTTAATTTCAAACAACCATAAAAAGCCGCTTCTCCAATGTTGTTTATAGTATCTGGAAGATAGATATTTATTGTTTCAACACACCCGAAAAAAAGCATAATTTCCTATTTCTTCTATCCCACTGGATACTACTATTTTTTTTACTTTAGAAGTAGCACCACTAAAAATTCCATTTAACCAGCCTTTTTCTAATTCTCCTTCTCCTTCTACTAATCCTCCTTGTATAACTCCTTGTTCGTTTCTTTCTAGTCTTCCCCCACATAAAGCATAATCACCAATTTTTTTTATTACTTCACTTCCAATTTTATTTGGTACTACTAAAGTATCTGGAACAGGGTCTGACCCAGTATCATACCATATAATTGTTCCGCTTCCATCTGTATACCAATAGGAAGCTTCTTTGCTTCCTTCTGTAATTTCATATTTTGTATCTGTTTGTTCCTTGTTTACTTTTCCCTCTTGGGTAACTAAATAGGTGTTCCCACTACTTCCTGTATTGGTAAATTTCACAGTCAAATTACTTCCTCCGTTTACCTCTACTGTATATCCTTTATTTTCTATTTCGGTTTTTAATTCGCCTGCTGTTACGAATTGCTTTTTGACTACTTTATTCTCCCAATCATTTGTTCTAATGGTATTCATAGATAACTTTATTATCTCTATTTCTTGTGATTCTGTTGTCTTTTTTTGTGCTGTTTCTGCTTTCTTGAAAATCCCATTTTGCCCAACTACCATAGCTATCGTTATACCTGCCAGAATAAGTAACACAATTATTGTTACTACTAGTGCAATTAATGTAATTCCTCTTTCTTTTTTCATTTTTCCTCCTTGTAATGTAGTTTTTCTTCATAATTTCTAACGTAAAAAACTCCATTATTTTTGTAAAAATAGAAGAACGCCTTAATCCTCTTTTATTAAATTTTCTGGATTTAAGCCTTGTAAGTCATTTGGAATAAACCTTCCATCTTTTCGAATAAGTTCGTCATCAAACCAAATCTCTCCTCCACCGTATTCTGGTGTTTGGATACAAATTAAATCCCAATGAAGAGAAGAACGATTACCATTATCACTTTGTTCTAAACTATCACCTGGTGTAAAATGAAAACTACCTTTTATTTTTTCATCAAATAAGGTATCCCCAATAGGAGCATTAATACATGGATTTATTCCTAAAGCAAATTCTCCTATATACCTTGCTCCTTCATCTAGATTTAAAATTTCGTTTAATTTTTCTGTATCATTTGCTGTTGCTTTTATAATTTTGCCTTTTTTGAATTCTAATCGAATCGAGTCAAAAGAATAACCATTATAGGTAGAAGAAGTATTATAGGAAATGACACCATTTACACTATCACGGACAGGAGCAGTTGCTACTTCTCCATCCGGCAAGTTAAAATTACCAACGTATTTTTCCGCCCCTATTCCTTTAATTGAAAATGTAAGGTCTGTTCCATTGCCTATAATATGCACTTTATCTGTTCGATTCATTCTTTCTACTAATGGCTCCATCTTGTTTGCCATGTTAGCATAATCTAAATTACAAGCCTGAAAATAGAAATCTTCCATTTGCTCTGTATTCATTTTAGCACTTTGTGCCATAGCACGATTAGGGTAGCGTAGAATACACCATTTCGTATGTCTTGTTCTTTCTTCAAAATAGACTGGTTTTAAATAATATTCTTGGTACCATTTCATTTTTTCAGCTGGTATATTTCCTAATTCAAATCGATTTGGATTTGCTGAAATACCAATATACGCATCCATTTGCTCCATACGTTTTAAGTCCTGCTGTCCATATAGCTTAATTTGCTCTTCTTTTGCCTCTTGTAACATTACTTTTAATAAATCATAATCAATCATATTAAAAAAAGGATAAGCACCAATTGTATTTGCTTTTTTCATTAATTCAATCGCAAGAGGAATTCCTTCTTGTCCCATTACTTCAATTAAAATTTTTTCTTCTTTTTGTAAATGAACCGAATAATCTAAAAGACGATTCGCTAATGTTACCATTCGAGTATCTTTCATTGCTTTTTCCCCCTATATGTTTTCACTTTTCACTTCATCTTTTGGAATTTGTTTGCCTTCTGTTATCTTAATTAATTCATCTACTATCTCTTGTAATACAGGTAATGTCACTTTTTTTCTACTTGTTTTTAGATAAGATACGTCTAATTCATGCACAGTAGATTGCATTAAAAACTCCAATTGGTCTAATTCTTTCATGAAAATTGCCTCTTTTGTCTCTTTTTGTTCAAACTCTTCCCATAGCTGTAAAAAGTCATTTTTAAAATCAATTTGTCCTAACATTCTTTGGATTGCCTTTTTTTCTAATTGGTGTTTTTGCTCTGAAGTAATCTGTTCATTTGGTGTATAGTCCCCTGCATAGATTTCTCCTAATTCATGTACAATAGCAAGTTTCATACATTTACTGATATCATAATCTAATTCATATTTTTCTATTATGCTAATAGCTAGTAAAGCTAAAGACCAAGAGTGGTCTGCAACTGATTCACATTTTTCTTTATGCTCCATTCCAATTAAATTTTTAAGCCAGCCCTGCCTATATAAATTTTTCAGATGGGTATATTGTAAATAAAAGCGAATCACATCGTTTTGAATGGTTTTATCTTCATACTTTTGATAAGGATTCGTATCTTTAATATAGTTTCCACTACTTTCATCTTTTAATATAAGTTCTTCTTGTTCCATAAAAATTCCCTCTTTTTTTGTTTTACACTATTTTATTTTTATGTTATATCACATTATTTCCTGTATTTCAAGGAAAAAGACCTTCTTAAGAAGGCCTTTGAAAAAAAATCTTTTTTATTTTTCTGGATTTCGAATAGCAGACTGTGCTGCAGCTAAGCGGGCAATGGGAACACGATAAGGGGAACAAGAAACATAGGTCAAACCTATGTTGTGGCAAAATTCAATAGAAGATGGGTCTCCTCCATGTTCTCCGCAAATTCCTAATTTAATATCTGGTCTGGTTTCTCTTCCTAATTTTACTGCCGTTTCTACTAATCTTCCAACACCTTTTTGGTCAATTCTGGCAAATGGGTCAAATTCATAAATCTTTTTAGCATAATAGTCACCTAAAAATTTACTAGCATCATCACGACTAAAACCAAATGTCATTTGAGTTAAGTCATTTGTACCAAAAGAGAAAAACTCTGCTTCTTTGGCAATTTCATCTGCTGTAATAGCAGCTCTTGGAATTTCAATCATCGTTCCTACATGATAATTCAACTCTACTTTTTTTTCTTCAATTACCTGTTTTGCAGTGTTGGTAATGACTTCTTTTACATATTGTAATTCTTTTAGTTCTCCTACAAGTGGTATCATAATTTCTGGAACCACATTCATACCTTCTGTTTCATTCACATGGATTGCCGCTTCTATAATGGCTCTTGTTTGCATTTCTCCAATTTCTGGATAAGTTACATCTAATCTACAACCACGATGTCCCATCATAGGATTAAATTCATGTAATCCTATTACTATATCTCGTAATTCCTCAAAATGAAGTCCCATATCTTGTGCGAGTTGCCTAATTTCATCCTCATCATGTGGGAGAAATTCGTGAAGTGGTGGGTCTAATAATCTAATGGTAACAGGATAACCTTTCATTGCTTTATATAATTCTTCAAAATCTCCTCTTTGCATTGGCAATAATTTATCTAATGCTTTTTTACGTTGTTCTACTGTTCTTGCTACAATCATTTCCCTCATAGCAGCAATACGGTCTGCTTTAAAGAACATATGCTCTGTTCTGCAAAGTCCAATTCCTTCTGCTCCGAATTCATAAGCTTGATTGGCATCTTTTGGAGTATCTGCATTGGTTCTTACTTTTAATTTTCGATATTTATCTGCCCATCCCATTAACGTAGCGAAATTTCCTGAAATGCTAGCAGCAACCGTATCTACTTTTTCTCCATATACATTTCCTGTACTACCATCTAAAGAAATATAGTCTCCTTCTTGGTAGTTTGTTCCATCTGGGGTGGTAAAATATTTTTCCACTTCATTTACTACAATATCAGAACATCCTGCCACGCAACAAGTTCCCATACCACGAGCAACTACGGCTGCATGAGAAGTCATTCCTCCTCTTACAGTAAGAACTCCTCTTGCTACATTCATTCCGTCAATATCTTCTGGAGAAGTCTCTAAACGAACTAAAATAAGCTCTTTTTCTCCTTGATTAGAAAGTTCCACCGCTCTTTGTGCTGTAAAAACCACCTTTCCTGTTGCGGCACCTGGAGAGGCTGCTAAACCTTTTGCAATGACTTTTGCTTGTTTTAATTTTTCTTCATTAAAAATAGGGTGTAACAATTGGTCTAATTGTTTTGGGTCTACTCTTAACACAGCTTCTTTTTCCTCTATCATTCCTTCTTCTACTAAATCTACTGCAATTTTTAGGGCAGCATTTGCCGTTCTTTTTCCATTTCTAGTTTGCAGGATATATAGTTTTCCATGTTCAATGGTAAACTCTAAATCTTGCATATCTTTATAGTGGTTTTCTAACTTCTTCGCATACATTAGAAAATCCTGATAACAACGCTCGTTAATTTCTTTTAATTTATCAATATGCTCTGGTGTTCGAATTCCTGCTACTACATCTTCTCCCTGTGCATTCATTAAAAACTCTCCATAAAGCATATTTTCTCCTGTTGCTGGATTACGAGAAAAAGCAACACCAGTTCCACAATCTTCTCCCATATTACCAAATACCATTTGTTGTACATTAACAGCTGTTCCCCAATCACTTGGAATATCGTTTAATCTTCGATACGTATTTGCTCTTGGATTATTCCAAGAACGAAACACCGCTTGAATCGCTTCCATCAATTGTGTTTTTGCATCTTGTGGAAAATCTTTTCCTAATTTTTCTCGATAAATTTGTTTGAAAACTCTTACTAAATCTCTTAAATCATTCGCATCCATTTGGGTATCTAAGGTAATCCCTCTTTGTTGTTTTTTTGTATCAATTGCTTCTTCAAAAAGAGAACCGGAAAGTTCCATTACCACATTTGAATACATTTGAATAAATCTACGATAACTATCAAATGCAAAACGCTCATTAGTTTGTGCCATACTTTCTGCTACTTCATCATTCATTCCTAAATTTAGAACTGTATCCATCATTCCTGGCATAGAAGCTCTTGCTCCAGAACGAACAGAGACTAATAGAGGATTTTCTTTTTCTCCTAATTTCTTACCTGTAATTTCTTCTAATTTTTCTAAATTTCGAAAAATCTCTTGCTTCATTTCTTCTGAAATAGTTTCTTTATCTTCATAATATTGATTGCATGCCTCTGTTGTAATCGTAAACCCTTGTGGTATCGGCAAACCAAGATTGGTCATTTCTGCCAGATTCGCACCTTTTCCTCCTAGTAGCTCTCTCATGTTTGCATTTCCTTCTTCAAAAAGATAAACATATTTTTTCTCCATGTTTTTTCTCTCCTATCTTTTGTTTTTTTCTTTCTTTATAGTATGACCACATTATATCGCAATCATGCAAAATATGTAAATACAATTTACATGATTTTTATATTAGCCAAATTATTGTATTTCTTCTTCTGTTGTAAAAAAGTATAGCATTCTTTCAAAAAGAAAGCATGTCTTTTTGAAAATGTTTTATTTTGTATTATTTTGTCTATTTGTTCTGTACTCATCCATTTTACTCGTTCTACCTCTTCTTTTTGCAATATTAAATTTTCTACTATTATTTCTTTTTGAAGATAATATAAATCAATATACGTATCTTCATCACGAAGTTCTTGATATAGCACAAAAGGCTCTTTTGTAATATCGATTCCTAATTCTTCTTTGGTTTCTCTTATCACGGCTTGTCTACTTGTTTCTCCTGTGATAACCGTTCCTCCTGTAGATGCCCATTTTCCATCTTTTCTCCTGACCCTTTTTTGTATTAAAAACTCCCCTTTTTGATTTTGGATAAAAATAACCACAACTAACTGATACATTCCTTCTGGAATTTTGCTTTTTCTGATTATTTTGATTCCTGTTTTTTTCTTATTTCTATCATATAAATCTAGATATTCCATTTCTTGTTTCATCCCTTCTTTTTTAATCCAAAAAAGAAATAAGGAGTAAAAACACCCCTTATCCTAAAACATTACTTTTTCTGCTAAATATTGTATTAATTGATTAATATGAATACGAATTTGCTGCATAGTATCACGGTCACGAACAGTTACAGTATTATCCTCTAATGTGTCAAAATCAATCGTTACACAATATGGTGTACCAATTTCATCTTCTCTACGATATCTTTTTCCAATACTTCCTGTTTCATCATAATCACACATAAACTCTTTTGAAAGCAACTCATATACCATAGACGCTTTTTCCCCTAATTTTTTAGATAAAGGAAGAACGGCTATCTTATATGGTGCTAAAGCAGGGTGCAGATGTAAAACGGTTCTTGTCTCCCCTTCGCCAATTGTTTCTTCTTCATAACTATTGCAAAGAAAAGCAAGAGTAACTCTATCACAACCCAAAGAAGGCTCAATACAATATGGCACATATTTTTCATTCGTTTCTGGGTCTAAATAAGATAAATCTTGTTTTGAGTGTTCCATATGACGTTTTAAATCATAATCGGTTCTATCTGCAATGCCCCAAAGTTCTCCCCAACCAAAAGGAAAAGCAAATTCAATATCTGTCGTTGCTTTACTATAAAATACTAATTCTTCTTTACTATGGTCTCTTAAACGGATATTTTCTTCTTTCATCCCTAAAGAAAGTAACCAATTTTTACAACATTCTTTCCAATAGCTAAACCATTCTAAATCTTCTCCTGGCTTACAAAAGAATTCTAATTCCATTTGTTCAAATTCACGTGTACGGAAAGTAAAATTTCCTGGTGTAATTTCATTACGAAATGCTTTTCCGATTTGACCAATTCCCATTGGTAACTTCTTTCTTGTGGTACGAAGTACATTTTTAAAATTAACGAAAATCCCTTGTGCAGTTTCTGGTCTTAAATAGATTTGAGAAGTGGTATCTTCTGTTACTCCTTGAAACGTTTTAAACATTAGATTAAATTTACGAATTGAAGTAAAATTCTCTTTTCCACAGGTAGGACAAGCAATATGATTTTCTTCCATATACTCAACCATCCTTTCGTCTGGCCAACCATCTACCACTTCATCACAATGATGTTCATGCATCCACTCTTCTATTAATTTATCTGCTCTGTGTCTTGTTTTACATTCTTTACAATCAATTAATGGGTCACTAAATCCTCCTACATGTCCAGAAGCCACCCATGTTTCTGGGTTCATTAAAATAGCACAATCTAGTCCTACATTGTGTCTATTTTCTTGAATGAATTTTTTCCTCCAAGCTGTTTTTACATTATTTTTTAGTTCTACACCCAAAGGTCCATAATCCCAGGTATTAGCTAACCCCCCATAAATTTCCGAACCAGGATAAATATATCCTCTACTTTTACATAAAGACACTAATTTTTCCATTGAATCTAACATATGAAAACCTCCTTTACTTTACTAGGAACGAAAAAAGAACTTTCACGCCTAGCCAAATGACTAGGGACGAAAATTCTTTTCCGCGGTTCCACCCTATTTGATAGTTTAAAACTATCCTCTCTTTTTTTCTTGTGCTCCAAAGCTCCCCAAATCTCTTTGTTGTTAGTTTTCACCTTCCACTAACTCTCTTTTTAAACAAATCCATTCTTTTTCTTTTTCTTAGCACTTTTTATTGATTGTTACTATATCATTTTTTTGAGACAAATGCAATGCCAAAAGCAAAAAAGAACTATTTTTTCCTATTTTGCTGTTCCCATATATAGCATTCCAGCAAGTTTAGCAATTGGCATAGATTGTAGCCATACTGTACCTGGTCCTGTTAAAGTCGTAACAAAAAGACCTTCTCCTCCAAATACGACATTTTTTACTCCTTTTACCGTTTCAATATCCAAACTTACTTCTTTTGTCATGACTGCCACATAGCCATTATCTATTTTTAGTTTTTCCCCTTGCTTTAGCTCTTTTTGAATTACTGTACCATCTAATTCTAAAAATACTTTTCCTGGACCTGTTATTTTTTGCATAATAAAGCCTTCTCCTCCAAAAAATCCAGCCCCTAGCCTTTTTCGAAAATGCATTGAGATATCCACACCTGTCTCGGAACACAAAAAGGCTCTTTTTTGAGCAATAATACTTTCTCCTTCTTTTAAATCAAATTCTAAAATTTTACCAGGAAAGCAGGAAGAAAAAGCAATTTCACAATCTTCTTTTTCTGCTGTATAAACATTCACAAAGATAGATTCCCCTGCTAAAGCTCTTCCTAAGCCTTTCATAATTCCACCATTTGTTGTTGTTGTCATTTTCATTCCATCATCCATCCAGCTCATGCCACCGTTTTCTGTTACAACCGATTCTCCTTTTTTCAATCTACAAATGACTACTGGTAAAGCCTCTCCTTCTATTCTTGTTTCCATTTTTTATCCCCCTTTTCATTTTCCTCTATTTTATAGGAAAACAAAGAGAAATGTCAATCTTTATTGTTTAACCATTTTTGCTCAAATTCCTCTATTTTAATAGGAGCAGAATAATAGTAGCCTTGTATATAGTCACAACCTATTTTCTTTAAATACTCTACTTGCTCTTTCGTTTCAATTCCTTCTGCTACCGTCTTGCTATTTAACTTTTTTGCCATTTGTACAATTGATTCTATGATTACTTTTCCTCTTTCATTTTGTGTGATTTGACCAAAAAAAGTTTTATCTATTTTTAAAATATCAATTGGTATGTTTTTTAACATACTAAAAGACGAATAGCCTACCCCAAAATCATCCATTGCCACTAAAAAACCTGATTGGTGTGCTTTTTGTTCTGCCCTTTTTGCTTTTTCGATATCCTCTACTACTGCACTTTCTGTCATTTCCAGTTCAATTAAATGGGTAGGAATCGAATAGTTTGTGACTTCTTTTATCAGGTCTTCTATATGATTTTCATTATTTAAATGTCTTCTTGATTCATTAATAGAAAGGGGCAGAAGAATTCCTTGTTTTATCCACTTTTTTTGCAATTTACACATTTCATGAAAAACGTATTCATCTAATTTGGTAATGGTCCCATATTCCTCTAAAATTGGAATAAATTCATCTGGTTTTATCATTTCTTTAAAATGCCTTTTCCATCTGATTAGTACTTCTGCTCCTGCTAACTGGTCACTTTGTGTATCTATTTTGGGCTGCAAATAGAGCTGAAATTCTTTTTTTCGGATAGCACGAACTACTTCTCTTTCCACTTCCTGTTGGATAATATAATAATTTTTATTTAACACATACCTACCTAATTGTTTCATACTTTTTCTCCTATTTTAAGTATGAAACAATTTTAATGAAACTATTCTTTTTTCTATTTGGGTTGTATTTATATGACAAATTGATTTCAATTTACTTTTTGGTATCTTCTTTTTTAATAATTTTTCTACAAAATGACTGATTTTAAATGAAAAAAATCTTTTTTTATTACATTCGTATAACGATTAAATTTCAATTTCGTTACGATTTATGTTACCAATTTAGTTTTCATAATGTGATTAAATTGCGTTTGTGGATAATGTGGATAACTCTGTGAATAACTTAAAATACTAGTCCTATTTTTCTATTTTATTCACATCTATTATCTTTTTAGTTTTTATGTTTTTACTTTTCCAGTTATTTACTTTGAATTATGTATCTCTTCTTTTTAATAAGTTATGCTTTGATCTTATCTCCGCATTTTCCCCTGTTCTACACCATGCATGATAGTTTCCAGCATACTGCGTTTCCTGATAATATTTGTAATAATTTACATATATTATTTCCAACAAGTTTTCAAGATAGTATTAATATAAAAACGCGAAAATCCGAAACGCATAATTGCTCACGTTTCGGATTTTCATTTGTTTTACTTGCAAAACGCTTTGATTTCGCTCTTTATCACCATATCCATTTGGACAGCAACCTCAGAGTAAAAAGAAACTCTTCCTTCTTTCTTAACAACCTCGATAGCATAGTTCACTCGCTCTGTCAGGCATTCCCGTGCAGGGTATAGATATACTTTCAAAGAGTTTTCTAAATTGTAAAGACCAGCAAGAATTTCATCCGTCCAGCAACCTATAACAGCTACCATTTTCAGCAATCCAGCTTTCTGCGTTTTGCAACACAGGGAGTTGTCGCAGGTACTACACTTTTTAATTGTACAATTCATTGAATTTATCTAACTGTTTTTTATTAAAATTCAATGTAAATATGTAACTCTCAATAATTTTCTCCTAGCAATATAATATTTCTAGAAATACCTACTTATCGTACTATGATTATATTATCAAATTATGTAAATTACAATATTCATTAAAAGTAAAGAAGCATATGACAAATTTACCATATACTCCTTTTTACTTTTTCCATTCTATCTAAAAAAACACAAATAACTAACCAAAATAATTTCTCCTATTAAAATAATTGGAAACCCTATTGTAAATTTTAATTTTTTCGTTTTGTGGCGAAATAGATACATTCCTGCTATCCCTCCTATTCCTCCTCCTAATAGTACAGTTCCGAATAAAGCTGCTTCACTAATTCTCCATTCTCCTTTTTGAGCCCTTTTTTTATCAATATACATAAATATAAAAGCAATCAGATTGATAACTAGTAAATAAATTAAAACATTTGGAATTGTAATAATCTCATTTAATGGTTTCATTTTTTTCCTCTTTTCTTTAAGCAAATAAGCTCATTTGATTACTTTGTGTCATTCCTTTTAAACAACCTGCTTTTTGCAGTAATTCAATTACCGATTTTCCAATTTTAGAACGAATTTTCATATCATCAATAGACATGAATTTCCCTTCTTCTTTTGCTGTATCAATTCCCACTGCTGCCACTGTTCCAAGACCAGGTATACTATTTAAAGGGGGGCGAATTCCTTCTGTCTCCATTTTAAACTTGGTAGCGTGTGATTGATATAAATCAATTGGCAAAAAATTAATTCCCCTTGCATACATTTCTAATACCAATTCTAAAATGGAATACATATTTTTATCTTTTGCTGTTGCTGCATTTGCTTGCAACTCAATTTCTTTCATTTTATTTTTTACCTTTTCTTCACCGTGACACATAATGTCACTATCAAATTCATCTGCACGAATGGTAAAAAAAGCAGTATAATAGGCTTTTGGAACATGTACTTTAAACCAAGCAATACGAAAAGCATTTGTCACATAGGCTGCTGCATGTGCTTTCGGAAACATGTACTTTATTTTTTTACAAGATTCAATATACCACTTAGGAACTTCATGTTCTTTCATTAATCCTTCATATTCTGCCCATTTTTCAGGGTCTTTTAAGGCTTTTCCTTTACGCACACATTCCATGATTTTAAAAGCTGGTTTAGGTGGTAAGCCTTTTTTTATTAAATAAAGCATAATATCATCTCTTGTACAAATAGCATCTTGCAAAGTAATTGTTCCTGCATCAATTAAACTCTGAGCATTATTGAGCCATACATCGGTACCATGAGACAAACCAGAAATACGAAGTAATTCTTCAAACGTAGTAGGTCTTGTATCCACTAACATACCTCGCACAAATTTAGTCCCAAATTCTGGTACTCCAAAGGTTCCTACTTCAGAGTGAATTTTTTCTGGCTCTACTGCTAATGCTTTTGTAGAGGAAAAAATAGACATGGTTTCTTTATCATCTAACGGAACTTTTGTTGGGTCAATTCCTGTTAAATCATATAACATACGAATCATAGTCGGGTCATCATGACCTAGAATATCTAGTTTTAATAAGTTTTGGTCAATGGAGTGATAGTCAAAATGAGTTGTTACAATATCAGAATTTGGGTCATCTGCTGGATGTTGTACAGGAGTAAATTCATAAATTTCTCTTCCTTTTGGTACAACAATAATCCCACCTGGATGCTGTCCTGTTGTTCTTTTAATTCCCGTACACCCTTTTGCAATTCTTGCTACTTCTGCATTATTTACTGGAATCTGTCTTTCTTCATAATATTTTTTAACATACCCAAATGCAGTTTTATCGGCTACTGTACCTACTGTTCCTGCCTTAAATGTAGTTCCTTTTCCAAAAATAACTTCTGTATATTTATGTGCTTTTGCTTGGTATTCACCAGAAAAGTTTAAGTCAATATCTGGCTCTTTATCTCCATCAAACCCTAAGAAGGTTTCAAATGGAATGTCCATTCCGTCTTTTGCAAGAGATGTTCCACATTTAGGACAAGTTTTATCTGGCAAATCAAACCCATTTTTATACCCATAGTCGGTAAAATCAGAATATTTACAATTCGGGCAACGATAATGTGGTGGAAGAGAATTTACTTCTGTAATTCCTGTCATATTCGCAACAAAAGAAGAACCAACTGACCCTCTAGAACCCACAATATACCCATCTTCATTAGATTTCCACACTAGCTTTTGGGCAATGATATACATAACAGAAAAGCCGTTGGTAATAATAGAATTTAATTCTTTTTCTAATCTTTTCTCTACAATTTCAGGTAAAGGGTCTCCATATAGCTCATGTGCTTTGGAATAAGCAATCGTTTTTATGGTCTCTTCACATCCTGGAATATGAGGAGGACATTTTTCTGGAGAAATAGGGCTAATTCGTTCACAACGCTCAGCAATTTTATTCGTATTGGTCACCACTACTTCATATGCTTTTTCTTCTCCTAAATAAGAAAATTCTTCTAACATCTCTTCTGTTGTTCTTAAGTAAAGCGGTGCTTGTTCATCTGCATCATCATATCCTTGTCCTGCCATTAAAATTCTTCGATAAATTTCATCTTGTGGGTCCATAAAATGAACATCACAAGTCGCTACCACTAATTTATCTAATTTTTCTCCTAAAGCTACAATTTTTCGGTTAATGTCTTTTAATGCCTCTTTATCTGGAACGGTACCATTACGTATCATAAAAGCATTATTTCCAAGTGGCTGAATTTCTAAATAGTCATAGTCTTTGGCAATTTCTTCTATTTCTTCATCTGTCTTTCCTGCCACAATCGCACGATACAGTTCACCTGCTTCACAAGCACTTCCTATGATTAATCCTTCTGAATATTTTTGATAAATAGATTTTAAAATACGTGGTTTCTTATAAAAATAGTCTAGATGAGAAAGAGAAACAAGTTTGTATAAATTTTTAAGTCCTACATAATTCGTAGCCAAAATAATAGCATGATAACTTGGAAGTTTCTTATAATCTGCTTTTCCTTCTTCTATTTTATCAATGTCCTCTACTTTTTTTACTCCTTTTTCCTTTAGTTTCTCTATCATTACATGAAAAACTTTTACAGTAGTATCTACATCATCTAAAGCACGATGTGCAACTTCTACTTTAATGCCTAAATTTTCTGCAATTTTTCCTAATTTATATTTTTTATAATCTGGAAATAAGGATTTGGCCAATCGTAAAGTATCAATATAGGTGTTTTCTAATTTTAAGCCTAACTCTTGTGCATTATATTTTAAAAATCCAATGTCAAAATCAGCATTATGAGCCACTAAAACAGAATCTCCCACAAATTCTAATACGTTTGGTAATATGACATCAATTGTTTGTGCTTCTTTTACCATTTCATCTGTAATGTTTGTTACTTTTACTACTTCTGGTGGGATAGGTTTTTCTGGATTGACAAAGCAAGAAAAAGTATCAATTACTTCTTTATTTTTTATTTTCATAATTCCAATTTCAGTAATTTTTTCTGTTCGAAAGGAAAGCCCTGTTGTTTCTAGGTCTAACACACAATAAGTAGTATCTATATCTTGTCCTTTTGGAAAAGAAACACTTGGCACTCTATCTGGTACTAAATACGCTTCTACACCATAGATTACCTTCATATCTGGATGATTCATTCCTAACAGCTTATGGGCATCAGGAAAAGCTTGTACTACTCCATGGTCTGTAATGGCAATTGATTTCATTCCCCACTTCATAGCCCTTTTAATTAAATCTTTAGCAGATGTCATTCCATCCATTTGACTCATCTGTGTATGCATATGTAATTCTACTCTTTTTTCTTTTGCCTCATCCATACGAATTTGCTTTTTCACACCCGCTGTTTCTATTATTACATTAGCAATGACCCCTAATTCTTTCGCAAACGGGTCAAATTGTGCTGTTCCTGCAACCTTTAGCCCTTTAGCAGATTGGATTCTTTCTAATATCTGCTTTGCCTTTTCTGATTCTGCAAAAGCTTTACAAGTAATCGTACTACTTCCGTCATAAAGGTCAAATAAAATCAATACTTTTCCACTTTTCAATTCTCTTGAATCAATATTAATAACTTCTCCTTCTAAACACATTTTTCCTGTATCAATCGATAAATCTTCCACCTTCATAAGAGGGTCTTTTATCTTGCTATTTCGTCCTAAAATAAGAGGAGAAGTTTCGGTTTCTTCTTCCTTTTTTTCTTGTTGCGAAACATTAACTTCTGCTAACTTTTTTTCTTCTCCTACTTCTTTTATTTGTTCCTTTGCCTTTTTAATTGCTAACCTTTCCGCTTCTTTTGCTCTATTTTCATATTTTTGCATCACTTCTTGTGAAATATTTTCTACATATTTTACAGTATAACTTTGATTATATAACCCAGATAAAATAGTAGCTAGTAGCTGGTCAAATTTTCTAGCTGTTAAAAATTCAGCTCCTTTTACTGGCAAAACTACTCTAATTCTATTTCCATCTTTTTCTATTGTGCTATTTTTCAAAATCGCTTCTGTAATAGGATATTTTGAAGCTAAAAAAGTTAAAATATCGTTCCATTCGTCTTGTATTTCTGGTAAAACAGCTTGCTTTGTATAACAAATAGCAGTCCATACTTCCTGTATTTGAAAACGTTTTTTTAAATATGTTTCGAAATCCATTAACTCTTTAATGCTAAAAAAGCTATCTGTTAATAGAGTAATGGATAATTTATTTGTCTTTCGATATAAATTCATATTTTGAATTTTTGCCTGTTTAATTGTTTCATAGCTTGTATAATCGCTAAAAATTTCCCCTACTTTTTTGATTTGTGCCATGAACAAATGCCCCCTATTGTTTATTTCTTTTTACTACTTTGTATTAGTTTATCAATCTTTCGATATTGATTGATTACATCTTTTACACCAAAAATATAGATTTTATGACTAAACCACTTTTCTTTTTCTTGCTTAATTAGAATGTCCCCTATATTAAAAAATCGTTGTAAAACTAATTGACGATAACGAATTTCTTTTATTTTGGAATAATTAAGTGTTTGCTCTTTTGGGTCACGAAGAGAATTTTGATAAATTACTTTATCTGTATAAAAATCAAAACTAGTTTTCTCATACTTCTTCTTACGGATGATTGCACGAATGACAACATACAGTAAATAAAGACAAAGGAAAAAAATATAGTAAACAAGTAAATCTAGCATATAAGCCGCATAAATAAATAAAATAAGTAAAACAATCGTAAGACCATGCTGATTTAATATTTCATAGACTAATTGATATTTTGGTTTAATTTTTACTTCTGGTTGTTGTTTTTTTAACTCTTCCATATTATCCCTCTTCTACACAATCCTTAGTATATCTTGATAAGTAATGAAAATAGAAAGACCAATTAAAAGGAAAAATCCAATCATTTGAATGCCTATTTCTACTTTTTCGCTTAATGGTTTTCTACGAATGGCTTCAATAAGAAGCAATAATAGCTTTCCTCCATCTAAAGCAGGAATCGGTAGCAAATTCGTTACCCCTAGTGATAGAGAAATCAGAGCTAAAATATAGATAAAATCATAGATTCCCTCTGTTTCAGAAACTACACTAGAAATTCCTACTGGTCCCATCATTTGGTCTAATCCTACTTTTCCTGTAAATAGCATTTTCAGATTATCCATAATAGAACTAGTAAAGGAAATTGTTTCCCAATATCCATAATAAATACGATTTAGTAAAGTATTATCCGCTTTTTTTAAGATTACTCCTAATTCATAAATCGGAGTAATGTCTGGAGTCACTTCAATCGTTAGCTGTTCTTCTCCTCTTTGCACCGTAAAGAGTAAAGTATTTACTCCTTCTTTTTGAATGAGACTCATAATCTTTTGTTGGTCTTGCCCAATTTCTTCTCCATTGATTTTTAAAATAATATCGTCTACCCTAAGTCCCTGTTTTTGAGCACTACTATTTTCATCGATTTGGACAATTTGAGTAGGATGTTTTCCTGACAAAGAGAGATAAATCCCTGTTGTTTTTTGCTTTCTTTCTGTTGGAATCGTAATAATTTCCTGCTGTTTTCCTTCTCTTTTAATGGTTACTTTCATTTCTTTTCCTTGTGTTTGTTGTAGCTGCTTATCTAAATCTTGTTTTAAGTGAATTTTATTGCCATTAATAGCAATAATCTCATCTGCTGCTTTAATTCCATCTTGCTGTGCAGGATAGCCTTCTAAAACATCATCTACTTGGCGAGAAATAAAATTTCCCGTTCCTGTCATAAGAAGAAAATAAATAAGCAAACCAAAAACAATATTCACAAATGCTCCTGCAGCTACAATAGCCATTCTTTTTGGAATACTTGCTTTACTAAAAGAGCCCTCTTGTTCTGAGTGCTGTTCTTCTCCCTCCATACTAACAAATCCTCCGCAAAGGAACTAAGCGAAGGGCATAACGCGTTTCTTTCCCTTGTTTTTTCCAAATGGTAGGTCCAAATCCAATTGCAAATTCATTTACTCTTACTTTGCAAAGTTTAGCAACTAGAAAATGACCTCCCTCATGAATGAGAATTAAGAAGCCTAGTAAAAAAATAATTTTAAGTACACTAATTAAAAATGGAATCAATGAAATTCCCCCTATAAGTTTTTTATATTATCAAGCGAATAAAAAAATATGCAAATGGAGCAATAAAGATAATACTATCAATACGGTCTAGCATACCTCCATGACCCGGAATTAAATTACTAAAATCTTTTATCCCTACATAGCGTTTAATAGAAGATGCAGCAAAATCCCCAATTTGACCAATGATACTTAACAAAATAGCCATTAAACCAATCCATATATAAGAAAGATTCATTTGCCAAACATGATTTAGAACAATCGTATAAAGAATGCTTAAAATAAGAGCCCCTACTATTCCCCCTATACATCCTTCTATTGTTTTATTCGGACTAATTTGACTAAATTTATGTTTTCCTAATAGCTTTCCTACTAAATAAGCAAATACGTCTGTTCCCCATGCGGTAAATAAAATATACCAAACTAAAATTTTACCATTTTCTAGGCCCATCAAAATAGGGACAAACATTAAAAACAAAGGAATATAACAAATTCCAAAAAAGGTAATAGAAATATCTTTTACATTTGTTTTCATATTGGTAAGTAAAACTTGTAAAAAAAGAGTTAGTATAAATAGAGGAACTAAAACAGCAATCACATGAATTAAAAATTCTTTTGGTATTACATGAATAAAAGCAATTATAATACAAGCAATATAGCCAAGCCATACAACTGGTTTTGCTTTTTCCTTAAAACTATCAAAATACTCATGTAGTGCCATAATAGCGATGATGCTAAACAATACATCAATTAAATAAATTGGTCCAAATACTAAAATAACAGCTACAATAGGAAATCCAATTAAGCCTGTTGTAAAACGTTTTACATTCATCATATTTCTATTTTCCTCCAAATTTTCTGGTTCTTTTTTGGTACTGTTTAATTGCTTCTTCTAAATCTTGTTTGGTAAAATCTGGCCAATGTTTTTGTATAAAAACAAATTCTGAATAGACAAGCTGCCATGGTAAAAAATTACTGGTTCTCAATTCTCCACTTGTACGTATCAGTAAATCTGGGTCTGGTTGCCCTTTCGTATATAAATGGTCTGAAATAAGCTTTTCATCAATCTCTTCTACCAATCGTTTTTCTTCCTTTACTTCTCTTGCAATTTCTTTTACTGCTTTTGTAATTTCTGCTCTTCCTCCATAATTAAAAGCAATATTAAAGATAATACCAGTATTTTTTTTGGTTCTTTCTACACATTTTTCAATACTTTTTTGCATTCCTTTAGGAAGAATTTGTATATCACCTAAAATTTGTATTTTAATATTTTCTGTATCAGCTCTTCTACTATAGTCTTCTAGATACTTTTGAAGAAGTAACATTAAGGCTCCTACCTCTTCTTCGGTTCTTTTCCAATTTTCTGTAGAAAAAGCATATACGGTAATATGTTTTATCCCTATCTTTTGGGCATCTCTTACAATTTGTTCTAATGTTTTTGCCCCTTCAATATGTCCTTGTTTTAGGTCTAAATGATGCTCTTTTGCCCATCTTCTGTTTCCATCCATAATAATGGCAATATGTTTTGGTAACAAATCATTTTGCATTGCTTCACCCACCTTTATTATTTCTCTCTTTTTTCTAAATAAAGAGCTAACTGTTTTAAAAATTCTCCTTTTTGTCCAAATGTACTCATAATCTGTTTGGCTTGTTTTGTAATTTGCTCTAATTGTGTTTGTGCTTCTTCTAATCCATATTTGGTAACATAGGTACATTTTTCTCTTTTTCTATCATTACCAACTGGTTTTCCTAATGTCTTTTCGTTTCCGATTTCCGATAAAATATCATCGCGAATTTGAAAAGCAAGACCTATTTTTTCTGCATAAATTGATAATTTTTCGATTTGCTCTTCTGTTGCTTCTCCTAAAATGGCACCCATTCTTACCGCTTCTCGAATTAATTGTCCTGTCTTATTTTGATGCATATATTCTAGATATTGTGCTGAAATTTTCTTTCCTTCGTATTCGGTATCGACATATTCTCCTGCTATCATACGTTCTATTGCTTGTGAAAACTCTTCTAAAATACGAATACGTTTTTTATCATAAGAAAATTTTTTTAAATCTTGTGCAATTACTTTATATGCCATATTTAGCAAACAGTCTCCTGCTAAAATAGCAGTGGATTCTCCAAACTGTTTATGATTAGTTGGTTTTCCGTGTCGGAAATCATCATTATCAATTCCAGGTAAGTCATCATGAATAAGAGAAAAATTATGCACCATTTCCATTGCTACTGCATATGGTAAACAAATTTCATCTTCTTGTTTAAATAAATGATAGGTAGCAAGTAGTAAAACTGGTCTTAATCGTTTTCCCCCTGACATTAAGCTATACTCAATTGCTTGATTTAATTTCTGTTCTGGGCAAGGTCCTACCACTATGTATTTTGTTAATTCTTGTTCTACTTTTTGTACATATTTTGTAAGTTCTGTCTGAAAGTCCATTTTTCTTCCTTCCCAAATGTCTAAACACTCATGATTTCTGTTTCTTTTTCAGACAAAATGTCATCTATTTTGCTTACCATTTTATCTGTTAATTTTTGAATGGTATCTTCTGCTTTTGCTAAATCATCTTCTGTGATTTCTCCTTCTTTTTCTTTTGTCTTCATATCATCCATTCCTTCTCTACGAATCGAGCGAATCGCTACTTTAGCTTCCTCTGCCATTTTTCGAATGTCTTTTACTAATTCTTTTCTCCTTTCTTCATTTAATTCAGGAAAAGCTAATCTTATGACTTTTCCATCATTATTTGGATGAATTCCAATATCAGAAGCAAGAATTGCCTTTTCTATTTCTTTTAAAATACTTTGGTCCCAAGGCTGAATCACAATTAGTCTTGCTTCTGGAACAGAAATACCTGCCATTTGATGAATTGGAGTTGGTGTTCCATAATAATCTACTTTAATTTTATTTAAGATAGCAGGATTAGCTCTTCCCGCTCTTACTTCCGCTAAGTTTTCTTGATAGACATAAATCGTCTTTTCCATTTTCTCTTCATATTTTTGATAATCCATTTTTTCTCTTCCTTTCTTATTTAACAATCGTTCCTATTTTTTCTCCCTTTACCACTCTTACAATATTTTCTGGGTCATCAATTCCAAATACAACAAGGGGTATATTGTTATCTTTACATAAAGATGTGGCAGTAGAATCCATTACTTTTAAATCTTGATTTAAAATATCTAAATAACTAATTTGGTCATATTTTTGTGCCGTTGGGTCTTTTTCTGGGTCTGCTGAGTAAACAGCATCAATTGATTTTCCTAATAAAATAACATCTGCATCCATTTCGGCTGCTCTTAAAGAAGCTGCTGTATCAGTAGTAAAGTAAGGATTTCCTGTACCACAAGCAAAAATAACTACCCTTCCTTTTTCTAAATGTTTTAATGCTTTCCTCTTTATATACGGTTCTGCAATCTCTCTCATTTCAATTGCTGTTTGTACTCTAGAATAAAGTCCTCTTGCCTCTAATGCGTCTTGCAGTGCTAATCCATTCATCGCTGTAGCAAGCATTCCCATATAGTCTGCTGTTGTTCTTTCCATTTGGTGCCCATAACGTCCTCTCCAAAAATTCCCTCCGCCTACTACAATAGCTACTTGAACTCCCAATTGTACTACTTTTTTAATCTCATCACAAATTCTGCCAAGTACTTCTACATCAATTCCTGTCTTCTTTTCACCAGCTAGCACTTCTCCACTTAATTTTAATAAAATTCGTTTGTATTTTACTTTTTCTCCCACGAAACCAAACACTCTCCTTTAACGTAATATAATCGAAAGTTATTCTATCATACTTTATTCGAAAAATGCATCCCTTTTTCTGAATTTCTTAATATTTTTTTCATTTATACTTTTCTTAATATAAAATACTAAAGCGATTAAACGGCAAAAGAACACCCCATAAATGAGTGCTCCTCGCCTGCTTTTATGCCACCAAGCCTTTGCTCCCGTGAATAACAGATGCTTTCCATTGTGATAAGGGAAGGTCTGCATGCACATTCTCCCACGAAATTCTGTACCAATTGTCTCTTACCTTTTTACAAGAAAAGCCCTCCTTCTCAAGTTCTTGTACTTCTGAAGGAAATACCAAAAGTAGTACATCAGACTCTCCTTTTCTTGCTGCTATCTCCATCTGAAGCTAAACTAGTTGCATCATCTTGTTATACCTTCCTTTCAAAATAGCTTAAAAGTATTGTAAAAAACTTACACTTTATTATTACATTTTATAGTATTATGTCGAGTTCGAAAATTTTTAAGATATTACAGAAAATTTCATTTCTTTATAATTTCTCATATAAATTTTGCATTTGTTTATATACAGCATTTGCCCAATTTTTATCACTTGCATAGCGTTTGTTTACAGACTCTAGTGTTGGACTGGTATAATATTTCCCTAAAGCTACTTGATTATCGTAAATTTTCGTTCCTGCTGGATTTAAATAATATTTAACCAATACACGTGCAATCAAATCAATTCCTTCTGCGTAAGTGCCAAAAGAATAAGCATTGGTATAAGCTGACCCGTCACTTGCCCCATAGCCGAATAGATTTTTCTTATTTTGTGCAATTTTAGAAGTGCCCCAATTACTCTCGTGAATTCCTACTGCTGCTACAAAAACACCATTAATGTTATATTGTTTTTCAATATAATAAAAATACTGTGCATTTTGTTCAAATATCTTATTTTTATCTTGTGAATGAGAAGATAAAATTTTCTTAAACTGGTTTAAGGATAATCCACTTGGCTGATTTAATTTCATATTTTTACTTAATTTTGCTTGGAGAGTCTTATTCGATAGTGCTTTTTCATCTTGTTGGTCATTCGTATGAAAATTTGTCAAACAATTAGCTTCTACCCAACCAATATCTTCTCCTTTTTGTACTTCATACCACTCCTTTTTGATAGACAGTAAAATGACTTCTTCTCCTTTTATTAAAGTGGTTCTTTTATCACTTTTCGTATCTGGCTGAGCCATCATGTCTAAGGTATAGGAAACGACATAAAGAGGGTCTCCTTTTTTGGGTTTTGTATTGCTAAGACCACTTCCTGTACCAATTTGTACTATTTTCTGAATCGCTGGTTTTGTAACCGTGTTTCCACTTTGTCTTTCTTGTATTAAGTTGTCACCCTCATATGTTTTTTTAGTTACGACAACTTGTTTACCATCTCTTCCTTGTTGTACTACTTGCATTCTTCCTTTTGGCAAATCACTACTTTCCTCATATATTGTTGTATATTCTAAATCAATCTCCTCTGTTAACATTTCTTCTCTTATAGAACTTTGTAAATTGTTTCTTAAAATTTCTTCAATATCTTTATCCTGACCTTCTACTAATTCAAAAGATTTTTCTTCTATTGGAGAAGAAGCATATACCTTTTTATTTGTATAAAACAGGATAAAAAAAATACTAATTAGTAAGGCTATAACTAGTAATATACTAAAAACAATAACATATCTGATTTGATTTGTTTTAACTTGCTTTTTCTTTTGTTTTTCCACTCGTATCACCTGGCTATATTGTAAACTTTGTGTCTATTTTTGTCAACGGATATTTT
This sequence comes from Candidatus Merdicola sp., assembly GCA_048393175.1. Lineage (GTDB taxonomy): Bacteria > Bacillota > Clostridia > TANB77 > CAG-508 > Merdicola. Next base: position 14,294 of record DBFJJM010000006.1, on the reverse strand, counting down.
TGGAATGTGACTTGCGAAAAGAAAAGAAATATAATATAGTATAGAAAAGAAAAAGGAGGCTTATTATGTTTTCTAGAAGAGGTCGCAAAAAAGATTTCCCTTTCTTTTCTAAAAAGGAAATTTTATTTCTCACTATATTAATAATTTGTCTTGTTTTATTTCTCTTTCTTAGTTTTTATGTAGCACAAAAACTACATGTTAAAACATCCCTTGAAAAGGATGTGATTTCTTTCACAAATAAAAATGAAAGAGTTATTTTTACTTTAGATAAAATCTTTCTTTTTAGTAGCTGTGATGCCACTAATAATTCTACTTCAAAAGCACTATGGGATTTAAATATTATGCAATATACGGATATTGCTATTTATTTAAATAATCATTCAGACAAGGGATTAACTTTAGAAAACACGATTGAAAAGCTATGGATTGATAATCTTTCTTTTGGAACTAGTCCAGAGCTAGGAACGCCTTCTCTTTATTACAAAAATATTGATTTGTTTGGAAAAGTAACTCCTAAAGAAGAAAATAAAATAGAAAATCGTCTCGACTATACGGTCAGCACTGCTTCTTATGCTCTAGACACAAATGAGCCAAACGTATATAATACAGGTCAAACACCTATTACATTAGAATATGTTAATCAAAATATTAAAACAAATGCCATTATTGGAGATACCTCATCTCTAATTTTTGATGGTAGCTTGTTAAAAAAAGCCAATATTCCTCTTCAATCCATTCAAGCTAGCATATCTTTTCAAATTCATATTCAAAATGGATTAGCAGAAGAATTTGTTTGTCCAATTAGCTTTAACATACCATTAGAAAATGCACAAACAGGGGAAACTATTATAAATGGTAACATTAAGCAAGTGTTAGAAGAATTACACTCATATCAATTTTATAAATTATAAGGAAAGGAAAAAAGAAAAATGAGCAAATTAACGACCTCCCAAAAATTACAAAAAAAATACCACGACGTCCAGGAAGTAACTACTTTAAAACAATTACTATATCGTTCTGCTAATCGCTATGCGAATCGAAATGCCTTTCGTTTAAAAGATTCTACCGGTACTATTTATGGAGTTACTTATGATACCTTCCAAAAAGATGTAATTGCACTTGGTACTTCCTTACTTGAATCTGGCCTTCAGAATGAAAAAATTGCTGTGATTGGAAAAAACAGTTATCAATGGGCTGTTTCTTATTTAGCTAGTACCATTGTAGGAGTAGTAGTTCCAATTGATAAAGAATTACATGTAGAAGACGTCATTAATTTTTTAAACTTATCTGACGCGAAAGCAATACTAGGAGACCAAAAATATCTTGAATTAATTCAAGCACATAAGCAAAACCTTCAAAATCCTTCCCTACTTTTAATTAATTTTAATCAAGAGAAAGATATAGACTCTCTTTTGTCTTATTCACGTTTTAAACAAGCAGGTAGCAAACAATTAGAAGAAGGAGATACTCGATTTGATAAAATTGAAATTGACCCAGATGAAATGCGTATTCTACTTTTCACCTCTGGTACTACTGGAAAAGCAAAAGGAGTTTGTTTATCCCACAGAAATATCTGCTCTAATATTTTATCTACTTATGGAATTGTAAAAGTAAGAAGAAATGACCAAGTTTTATCTATTCTTCCTTTACACCACACTTATGAATGTACTTTAGGATATTTGCTAGTCATTTATAGTGGAGGGTGTATTAGTTATTGTGAAGGACTTCGTTATATTAATCAAAATATTTCTGAATTTAAACCTTCTGTTATCCTATGCGTTCCTTTATTACTTGAAAAAATGTATAAAAAAATTGAAACAACTGTTAAAAAGAATTTACCAGAAAACTATACAAAAGAAGAAAACTTCATTAGCAAATTACCTTCTTTTATGAAAATCATTGTAAAAAGAAAAGTAAAAAATTCACTTGGAGGACGCATTAAAAAATTTATTGTAGGAGCTGCTCCTCTTAATTCTTCTATTGTAGAATCTTTTCTTTCTTTGGGGATTAAGCCTCTTCAAGGATATGGTCTTACCGAATGTTCTCCATTAGTCGCAGGAAATAACGATTTTTATTTAAAACCCGAAGCAGTTGGCCTTCCCATTCCAAATGTAACCTATAAAATAGTAAATCCAGATGAACATGGTGTAGGAGAAATCATTGTAAAAGGTCCAAATGTCATGCTTGGTTATTACAATAATCCAGAAGAAACAGAAAAAGTATTAAAAGACGGTTGGTTTTATACAGGAGATTTAGGACGTATTGATGAACAAGGCTGGCTTTATATTACAGGTAGATGTAAAACTGTTATTATTGCTAAAAATGGAGAAAATATTTATCCTGAAGAACTAGAAACATATTTAAATAGCCATCCACTTATCTCAGAATCATTGGTAACTGGACTCAATTATGAAAATAACGATGAAGTTTATGTTAATGCACAAATTCTTCCTAATATGGAAGCTATCAAAGAATATTTAAAGGTAAGCGTTCCACAAAAAGAAGAAATTAAAACAATTATGTCAGAAGTAATTGCTAACATTAATAAAAAATTGCCAAATTACAAACACATCAAAAGTTTTAAAGTAAGAGAAGAAGATTTTGAAAAAACGACTACACAAAAAATAAAGCGTTACGGAAATAATATGGAAAAACAAGAACAAGACAAGAAAGAAAAATGAGAATAAACTGATTAAGAGTATTTCTAAAAAAGAAACCATAGGAAAATCCTTCTGGTTTCTTTTGCTTTATCTTTTCTTCTTTTCTTAAAAAGCCTCTATGATTCTTTGAATGGCTTGTTTGGTATCTTCTCTTGTTCCAAACGCAGTTAAACGAAAATAGCCTTCTCCACTTGGCCCAAATCCCACTCCTGGTGTTCCTACTACATTTGCTTTTTCTAATAGCATATCAAAAAATTCCCATGAAGTAATTCCATTTGGTACCTTTAACCAAATATAGGGTGCATTTTTTCCACCATACGTTTCAAACCCTGCTTTGACTAGTCCTTCTCGTATCATTTTTGCATTTTCCATATAATAATCAATATTTTCTTTAATTTGTTGTTGCCCTTTTTCTGAATATACTGCTTCTGCCGCCTTTTGTGTTACATAAGAAACGCCATTAAATTTAGTACATTGCCTACGATTCCATAATGCATTTAAAGAAATTTCTTTTCCTTGTTTTGTTTGTCCTTTTAACTGCTTTGGTACTACTGTATAAGCACACCTAACCCCTGTAAAACCTGCTGTTTTAGAAAAACTTCTAAATTCAATTGCTACTTCTTTGGCACCATCTATTTCATAAATACTATGTGGTATATTCTCTTCTCGAATAAAAGCTTCATAGGCAGAATCAAATAAGATTAAACATTGATTCTGTTTTGCATAGTTTACCCACTTAGTCAGTTCTTGTTTCGTTAAAACCGTACCAGTTGGATTATTGGGTAAACACAAATAAATAAAGTCCACTGGTTCTTTTGGAAAAGAAGGAATAAATTTATTTTCTGCTGTACAAGGTAAATATACTATTTTGTCATATTTCCCCTTCTTTTCATCATACTCTCCGCTTCTTCCTGCCATGACATTGGTATCTAAATAAACAGGATAAACCGGGTCAGTAATAGCCACTCTATTTTCTTGTGAAAAAATATCTCCAATATTTCCACAATCGCACTTTGCCCCATCAGAAACAAAAACCTCTTCTTTGGTAATAGTTATGCCTCTACTTTGATAATCTTTTTCTACTATTTTCTCTCTTAAAAAATCATACCCTTGCTCTGGTCCATATCCCTTAAATCCCTTTTGTGTCCCAATCTCTTTAGCTGCTGTTTCCATTGCTTCTACAACACATGGAATGATTGGTCTTGTCACATCTCCAATTCCTAGTTTAATTATCTCTTTATCTGGATGCTTTTTTTGGAACTCTTCTATTTTTTGGGCAATTGTAGAAAACAAATAACTATCTTGCAATTTTAAATAATTCTCATTTATTTTAACCATTTACTTTGTCTCCTTTCTTAAAAATAAATCTACTTTTCGTTTATTACTCCTTCAAAAACAATTTTTGCAGGTCCGGTCATAAATACATGATTCGTCTGTTCATCCCACTCAATTTCTAATTTTCCTCCTAATAGCTCTACTGTTATTTTTCTATCTGTTTTTCCTTGTAATATACAAGCTACTGCTGCAGCACATGCACCTGTACCACAAGCTAACGTTTCTCCTGCTCCTCTTTCCCAAACTCTCATTTTCACCTTTTGACGATTAACTATTTCAATCCATTCAATGTTAGACTTCTTTGGAAAATGTTCGTCTTTTTCTAAAATAGGTCCATATGTTTCAATCGGAAAATCCTCTAATTTTTCGATTTCACAAATAGCATGTGGATTTCCCATTGAAACACAAGAAACTATAAACTCTTTATCAAATACTTTTAACGGTAATTGGGTAACGGGATTTTGGTCTGCTATGACAGGTATCTGATTTGGCTCTAAAATCGGTTCTCCCATATCTACCCTTACTGTCTTTACTTTTTCTTTTTCTACATTTAACGTTAAATATTTGATTCCTGCCAATGTTTCAATAGAAAGAGAAGTTTTATCTGTTACTTTTTTGTCATACACAAACTTTCCAACACATCGAATTCCATTTCCACACATTTCTGCTTCACTACCATCACTATTAAACATACTCATTTTAAAATCAGCAACATTACTTGTACAAATTAAAATAAGACCATCTGACCCCACGCCAAAATGTCTGTCACTAATAAAAGAAGCTAGGGATGTGATTTGTTTTATCTCTTGCTCACTCTTTTTCGTGCAATCGATATATACATAATCATTCCCTAGCCCTTCCATTTTTGTAAATTGAATCATATTTTCCACCTTCTTATCGGTATAAATAACCTGTAAAAATATAGTTATATTTTTACTACCATTATTGTATCATATAATTATAAATATGCAATGATTCTTGTTTGTATTTCTTTTTTCTTTCCAAAACATTACTTTTATAGTATAATAAAAGTAATCCTACTAATAGGAGGTGAAACCTTTGTTTATCGTATTTGACCCAGAACTTTCTGGCATTCGTGGAATTCTTCCCGATTCTGAGCTTCAGCATATTCTAGCTGATTTAGCAAACGAATCCAATTTCACGAGTAAGGACTTTGACAAATACGAGGACGGCAGATATTCTTGTGGAATATTTTATCATCCTACAAGATTCTGACCTAAAACAAAGGACGTAAAAAGTCCCGGAAGTTGTTTCCGGGACACTTTTTAGTAGTGCCAAAACAACTTTATATATACAAAAAATAGATTCCTACATCTAATACATATTGATTATCAAATATTACATCCTTTTCCATAAAATATTAAATATATAGATGAAATCGTTAATCTTTTAATATTCTAAAATAATGATTTGCCTCTCTTAATACATGGTCTGCCAAAAGAGGTAATATGATAGACCTTATTTCACATTCTTTAATTCCTTTTGTCCCTGCTGTTTTAAAATCGATATACTTTTGAGTTTCTGTAATGGTTTTATCTGTAACCGTTTTTATCGTCTCCTCTGTCATGTTTTTTGCTTCTTCTATTAATTTCTGATAATCCTTTGCAAAGCTATCTGCAGTAGTAATTAAGTCATTTTCTGTTGGGTCAAGTAATCCTTTTATAAATAGGGCATGTTCCATCATAATTTGATTCCAAAATAATTCTACTTGTTTCATGTTCTGAGCATTTATATCTTCTCCTTTTTGCAACATTCCTACATATTGTCTATATAATTTTGCTTCACGCAGAATGTGTTCAATCAATAATGGATAATTTGCCGTAAATACATTACAACATAATACATCTGTTAAAAGTCTTTCTTTTAAATGAATTAACCCATCTAGCAATGTAATAGCTGTATCATTTAAATAACATACATATTGCGTAATATCTGGTATTTCGAAATAATTATCACTTGTTAATTTTAACTCTTGAAGTGTAATATTGGAATCTATTGTAATTCCTGTAAGTTCTTCTGTTTTCCTTTCAGCACCATATGTAAACTTCGTTACTATTTCTCCAGATGTTAAAACATTATTTCTTATCATCCCATTACTTAAACTTACTGTGTCTGCTAAAATTTTTTCAAATTGTCTTTTGTATAACACTGCTTCTTGGATATACTCTACATTTTTTGGCATAAATCCTGCTTGTAAAAATATAGCATGCTCTTTCATAATTCTTGCAAAAAATAAGTGCAGTTCAAGAGATGTTTTCACATAATTTTTCATAATTCATTTTCCTTCCTATATTAAATTTACAGTAGTTTATGAAAATTCTTCATCTATTGTTACTGTTACTTATTACACTAAATTTACATATGATACTACATAGGAGGTGAAGTAATGAATTACCAAGATTATGATGAATATGTAAGAAGTTTAATGGGATACCCAAATATGCCTACCTCTATGTTTCCTACTATGTCTCCCTATTCCAATATGAATTTAAATTCAGATGATTTAGAAAGAATGTATCCAGAAAGTTATAGAGTTGTTTATCCTATGGTGTGCGTTGCTTGTGATAATGTTAGAACACCTGTAACAGAACCAATGTTAGATATGATGACAGATGACATTTATGATAGAGTCGAGGCTGATGGAAGGATAAATATTGATATTTCTGTTGAGGTTAGAGATGATATGGAAAATAGAGAAGATAGGCAAAGAAGGCCTCGCCGTCGTAATAGATTTTTAAGAGATTTAATACGAATTTTATTATTGAGAGAATTATTCGGTAGACGTCCTAGATTTCCTATTAGACCTTTTTAGTTACCATATTTTTTAACACTTTAGTTATTTATTTCATATATTATATTAACCTATATCTTATAGGTATATGATAGGAAAGAGTGATTTATAAAATGTGCAAAAGAAGAAACTGTAATTGTATAAGACCTTGTCATTGTGGCGTTTGCCTTATTGAAGAAGGTATTAGAGATATCAGAGAAGGCATTGCTGATATTAATGAAGGTTTAAATGATATTGCAAAAGAAAATTTTTGCGAAGGCATTAGAGACATTAAGGAAGGATTATGTGATATTGAAGAAGGTTTTTGTGATATTGTAAATGGACTAAATAATATCGATTGTAACTTAACTTGTAGACAAATAAGACAAATCGAAGAAGGCCTTCGTGATATTAGAGAAGGTATCTGTGATATCAAGGAAGGCTTAAGAGATATTTGCAGAAATAATATCTGTGAAGGTATTAGAGATATTAGAGAAGCTCTGTGTGACATTAATGAAGGATTAGAAGATATTATAGAAGCTCTAAAACATGACAAATGCTCTAAATGTTAGAAAATAATATCCCGATTTTATAGAAAGATTTTTAAAAGAGTATATATCCCTAGATAAGGTTATATACTCTTTAACTATTCATTCTATATTATTTATTCTTCAGCTTTTTTATTTTATTATTCGACATAAGATACTGTGAAAGTTGCACATGGGATTAGCTGAAATTCAGAAAAAACTCCCCTGTGCAGAAATGAAAAAAAATAAAAAGGTACAGGATATAAGATGATTGGACAACCTTACAGCCTGTACACTTTTAAAATAATAAGTTAACAATGAAAGTACTTTTGGTGCCTTAGCGAAGGACGTATGCGAAAAATACATTGCATAAAAGCACTCTATTATCCGTTTCAAAATTAGTTATAGCAATAGTTTCAAAGATATGTATACCCATATTGGTGTTTTTTGTCTATCACTATGTTTTTAATTTAACATAACTTTTTATATTTGGCAATACTTTTTAGAAAAATTTATATTTCAATACTTTTATCTATTAAAAATAAATTCAATTTCATTTTGGCTAAGAGAACTTGAATATAATAATTCACTATGTTCTTTCAAATAATTTTCAACTTTCTTTTTTATTTTTTCCGAAACTTCTCTTGGATTTATTATAAAGCTTTTAAATTTATTATTTGAATCTATTTTTAACAGTACATATCTATATTAGATCGAAGTACATTTCCATATTCATATAATAAATATACATCATTCTTGCTAGAATTTGTCCATAATTGTTCTAATATTTCTTCTGCTTTAATTGTATTTCCATTGCTAACAAATTCCTTTGCTTTTTCTAGTATTATTAATAATACATACATTAAAAATTTATTATGTTGGTGTATTTATTATCTATTTCATCCATTTCTATCTCGGTCATAATTACTCCTTCATACTACAACCATATATAATAATGTTTATATTTGAAATTTGCCACCAGTGGCAAATTTCAAAATACTAATCATTTTCTTCTTGAATTTCCTCATTTGGTAATTTTTTTATATATAAATTTAATTCTTCTTCGGTTGGCAATTTCTCCATTATTTCTTTTGGAATAACATTTTTTACTTTATATGAAGCTACTCCTATTGGTGCATTTACACTTTTTAAAGACCATTCAACTGTTAATTTATCTTTATCTTCACAAAGTAATAATCCTATCGTTTCATTGTCTGTTTCCTTTTTTAAAGTTTCATCAACTGCTGTTACATAGAATCCTAATTGTCCAACATATTCAGGTTTAAACTCTGTATTTTTTAATTCTACAACCACAAAACATCTTAAATCCAAGTGATAAAACAATAAATCTATATAATAATCATTGTCATTTGTTGATATTTTATATTGATTTCCAACAAAACTAAATCCTTTTCCTAATTCAAGTAATACATTCTTTATTCTTTCTAACATTGCATTTTCAATGTCTCTTTCTTTTGCTCTTTTTCCTATATTAGCTAACTCGAAAATATATGGATCTTTTATCATATCTCTTGCAAATTCGCTTTGTGCAATAGGTAGCTTATCATTAAAATTTGTCATTTTCTCTGGTAATGCTTGTCTTTCATATAATTCTAAATCAATTTGATGGCTTAATACAGTTTTAGACCAACCATTTTCAATAATTTGCTTAGCATACCAAACTCTTTTATCAATATCTTCAATTTTATCTACTAAAACACAATTTTGTGACCATGATATTATTTCTAATTCTTCTGGAATACTAGCTAAATCTTTATATGCTTCATACACTTTTCTCATTCTTGCTAGATTACGAGCTGAAAAACCCTGTTCATCTGGAAAATCTAATTTTAATGCTACTGATAATCTATTAATAAAATTATTCCCATATTTAGCATTATCACTAATTATTTTTCCAAGCCTTAAATAAAAATTGACCACTTCTTTATTTGCCTTTGAAATGATATTATATCTTGTATCTAAAATATCTTTTTCAATATCTTTTACAATTTTTACAAAGTCATCATCTAATAGTTCAAGTTCATTTGACATATTATTTATCTCCTTTAAATTTTTTCTATAAATCTAATAACTTACATTGCTCCTTATACCATGCTGGAGTACATATCATAATTATTTTACAATTTCCATTCCAATAGTAGATTTCTTCTTTTTCTATTAGAATTACATCTCCTTTTTCAAAATTGATACTTTCATCTTTTTTATTAAAAGTTCCATTTCCATCTAGTATATAACAAATTTCTTTACAATTTTCATTAGTACAGTATCCTTTTTCTGGATATCTACCGCTAATTGTATTTATACAAAAATCAATATCTTTATCATTTAAACCTATTGAATATTCTAATAATTTACTTGTATCACTATTTTTAATTATTTGTACATCACTAGATTTTACTATTTTCATTTTTTACCTCTTTAAATATAATTTACTATATCTTCAAATGTATCATATCCACTTTCACTATTGATATGTCCTGCATTCGGTATTAAAACTTGCTCTGTTGCAATAGTATCTGCAAATTCCTTTTCTACTTCATATTTTACATATGGATCATTATCTGAATAAAAACATATTATTTTATTGGCATATTGTTTCACATCTTCTAAGTTATCAAAATACATTGTTTTATTTACTGTATCATATTCCTCATTTATTCCTAAATAGTTATTAAATCCACACACAAATACTAATTTTCTTACTTTAACTTTATTCTCTACTAAGAATTTGCTAACAAACACTGGTGCAATACTATGTGCTATTATTGTTGTATTCTCATTAATTAAACCTAAATTCAAATAGTATTTAAGTAATTTACTCCAATTTTCATAATTTTGATAACCTACTCCAATAGGAAATTGTGGCACATATACTTGTTTTTCATCTGATGTTATAAAATCTTGTAACCAACTAAACCAATTCCCAAATGGACTTCCAAAACTTCCATGTATTATAAAATAATTTTCCATTTACTTTTCCTCCAATCTGTTTTTTTATACTAACAATATACCGCCATTAACATTGAGATTTTCTCCATTTATATAATCTGCTTTCTCACTTAATAAAAATAATACTGCATTTACTGTATCCTCGACTTCTCCTAATCTACCACTTGGATTTTTCATAGCTGTTTGTTTTATTTCATCTTCTGTATAACTCTTTTTAGCAAGTGGTGTCAATGTCATTGATGGACTTACTGTATTTGTTTTTATATTATATTTTTTTGTTAATTCTAATGCACAACATTGTGTAAGCATTATTGTTGCTGCTTCACTTGTGCAGTAAGCAACAGAATCTTCCATTGGTTTTGTTCCTAATCTTGATGCTATATTTATAATTCTAGGCATATTAGACTTTTTTAATAATGGAATAGCATACTTTATACACATCCATCTTGCAATAACATTTACATCTAATTCTTTTCTATATTCTTCTACTGGCAATTCTTCTATTGCAAAGATTTTATCATAAACAGCATTATTTACTAATCCGTCTAATTTATTAAATTTTTCTTCTATTTTTTTATACATATCTATAACATTTTTTTCATTTGATATATCAGCTTTTATAAATAAAGTTCTATCTTGATACTCTTTTAACAACTCTTTTGTTTCTTTTGCATTTTCTTCATTATGTGCATAATTAATAACAACTTTTGCTCCTTCTTCTAATAGTGCTTTTGCAATTCCTTGACCTATTCCAGAAGTAGAACCTGTTATTAAAAACACCTTATCTTTGAAATTCATACCTACACCTTCTTATAATAAAATTTTAAATTTATCTCATGTCCACCATAATACTTTAATATTTTTTGCATTCGCTTGTTCTCTTCTCCAGTAGCACACGATACTATTTCTATATCTTTATTTTCTTCTCTTAGTTTTTCTATTAGTTTAAAGAATACACCACATTTTCTGTATTCTTGTTCAACAAACATTTGTGAAATCCATAATACTTCTCCATCATTTGCCCAATAGAAATATGAATATAAAATCATACCTACTGGTTTATTATCTATTTCTGCAATTAAACATTTAAATTTAGGTCTATCACAAAAATAATCTTTATCTATATTCAATTCTAGTCCTTTTGTTTGTTCTGTTTCATTAGTATTATTAATAATTCTATTAGCATGTATTATAAACTCTTTATGTACCTTATTAGCATACAATACTTTAATATCACTCATATTAGCACTCTCCTAAATATTCTCTTATACTATTGGCTAATTCAAAATCCATTCTTTTTATTGCTTCTTTTGTTACACCTGCTATATGTGGTGTTACTATTACATTATTTCTTTTTATATTGAATAATTCTTTATAATTTTCCGCATCAATATCTAATCCCACATTAAAAGTTGCATTTTCATTTGCATATCTTATTAACTCATTCATATCTACTATTTCCGCTCTTGATGTGTTTATAAAAGTTGCTGTTTTCTTCATTAACCTAATTTTATCTTTTGATATTAAGTTTTTGTTTTCCTTATTTAGTGGAATATTTACTGTTATAATATGTGAATTAGATAGTAACTTATCTAAACTTAAAAATTCTACACCTTGTTCTAACAAATCCTTGTGTTTTTCTGGATTTAAAGTATTACAGTAAATTTTCATATTAAATACATTTGCTATTTTTATTACTTCTCGTGATATTTTTCCTGCTCCTATTATTCCTATTGTACTATTACTTATGTCATTACTTCTTATAGATAAGTCTTTTTTTGTTCCACCATTCATAGCAATGTCATTAGCCTCTATTATTCTTTTCTTTAAACTTAATATTAAAGAAAAAATATGCTCTGCTACTGATATTACATTTGATGTCTCGCAGTTAATGACTTTAATTAAATTTGATTCAAAGAAACTATTATCTATATGATCTACTCCTATTGATAAAGTTGCTATTATCTTCTTATTGTTTATTGCTTTTAGCATATCTTCTACTAATCTTTCTTTAACACCGATTATTAAAATATCATAGTTCTGTAATAATTTTAATAATTGTTCTTTATTAGGTCTTTTTTCATAAGTTGATAGCTCTAATTCTATTCCTGTATTTGTTAATATTTCACACGCTTTTTTATCCAAATCTTTAAACACACTATATGCTTTTAACATCATTTTCTCCTTACTAATCTGTATTTTACTTGTTTATATCATAAAACAAGTATAAAAACAATTATTTCCAGAAATTAATGTAGAAGAGATTGCCACTTTTTTATATAACAATCTCTTTGCATTATTATCTGTTTAAAGCTCTGTCTTTTTTCTTTGTTTTAGGAATATCTTCTTGGTCATTTTTCATTTGCATTTCAATTTTTATAACTTCTTTAACTTTTGTTGTATCTTCTAAAATATAATTTGCTGTTTTTAAATTTTTTCTATACTTATTTAGAATTATAGTGCATTCATTTCGCTTTTCTTTATATTCCTCTATTAATTTATCATCTTTGCAATTTCTTAGCTTATTTCTATATTTTTGTCTTAAATTAGTAACATTTTCAATATCTTTTTTTGTTTGTGAAATATAGTTGTTTACATTTACTGTTGTTCTTAGTTTTTCACTTACAATAAGTCTAATTTCATTAGAATATCGTTCCATTTTTCTTATTTCTTGTTTCATTTCTGGAGATAATGGCTGATAATTCTCTCGTTTTGGTAATAGTCCTAATAGATGAAATAATAGTAAAAATAGTACATCAATTCCACTCATTTTACTTATATCTTTGAATTTACCTTTATATTTATAAACTTTATATTTTTGCTTTTTCTTCTTAAGGTGTATAAATTCCATATATCTATTTTGATAACAATAAGGATTGTGTTCAACTTTATTTGCAATATTCTTTGGCAAGTATTGTTCTCCTAAACAATACATTCTTATTGCTTTTTTATCATTTATGGAACGAATTGTTGGATATTTTCTGTTATAATCATCATTTATAATATAACCCTTTTTAAGCATTATCTTTTTAAATTCTCCATAATTTATGCACATTTCCATTGTTTCATCAATTGCTTGTCTTATTACATTATACTTTGTTGGCTCTCCTCTCTTTTCTGCAAAATATATACTTCTTGGTGTTTTTCCTGCTGGCTTTTCAATAACTGTTATTCCATATTCTTTGCATAATTTATCTGATAACTCTCTGAAATGATAATATGCTCCTTTGTTACAGTTAAATTTTTTCCCTGTAAACATATTAACTGAATTTACTACAAAATGATTATGATATGTGCCAGTATTAAAATGTGTTGCAACTACTACTTGATGTTCACTCCACATTTTTTTAGCAAGTTCTACTCCAATTTGGTGTGCTAATTCTGGCGATACTTCTCCTGTTTTAAAACTTTGGTATGCGTGATATGCAACATTTCCTGTGCATTTGTCAAATCTATTTTGTACTGCCCACATTTCTTCATAGGCTGTTTTTGCTTTACAATTTATACCTGTTACATACATAGTTTTTTCATTTTTATCAATAGTTTTCTCATCATTTTCTGCATATTTTAATACTTGTTTTAAATCTGAAAATGTTGTCTTTTCTGGATTCTTTGCATAGCTGATTACTCGAGATATACTATCTTTAATTGCCCATATTTTTGTTGTTGCCATTGTCATCACCATCTTTTTTATAACTATAAATATCAAGAAAATCACTTTGCATTTTTGTTATTTTATCTTTTATTTCGTCCTCACTCATATAAGGAAATTCATTTTTTAGTTCAACAATTCCATTGTAAACTTTACGAAGTTCTTCATCTGGTATTGAATAAATTTCTTTTTGTAATCCAGATTTTCTTAAATAAGATGATAAATTCAAGTTACTCTTTTTAGCATTCCTTTGTAATTTTTTCTTTTCATTTTCACTCACTCTAACATTGATTCCTATTGTTCTATTTCTCATAATTTTTCACTTCCTTTTTGATAAATTTTTTTTCTGATTTTTATAA
>DBFJJM010000005.1:0-3509 GCA_048393175.1 Candidatus Merdicola sp. | reverse complement strand
AAGAATATATTGTTAAAGAAGCAGAATTATTACTTTCTGATTATGAGAAACAGTTGGAAGATAAAAAGGTAAGTCAAACAAACTTAGAAAGAAAATGCAAATGTTTTAAATGGATGAGTGCCTTTTTAGGAGCCATTTCTACCATTAGTATTTTGTTCCATTTAGCTTAAATGAAATGGTCGTCCAAAAAATTAGATAAAAATAACATAAAGCATCTTTTCCTTGCATATGATTAAACAAATATACAAAGGAAGAGGTGTTTTTTTTGGAAAAAACGTTAACTCCTGAAGAAAGAATCAGAAGAGCAGAAGAAATTTATCAAAGAAGAAAAATGCAAAACTTAGGAGTACGAGTAACCTCTACTTCTAGTCATCCGAAAGAGAAAAAAGATTTTTCTTTATTTAAAAAAATGATATTACAAATTCTCATTTGCCTTGTTATTTATTTTATCTTTTATTTACTTCAAAATACCAATTACTTTTTTTCGGAAGAAGTGATTCAAAAAACAAAAGAAATTTTAGGCAAAGATATTAATTTTTCTATGTTATATACACAAGCTACTTCATTATGGGAAGACTGGAGTGCAAAATTATTCAATCAAGAAAAAGAAGAACAAAAGGAAAAAAAGGAAGAAGAGCAAAATCAAGTAGAACAAAACCCTGTAACAGAAGAAAATATTGGAGGAGCGGTAGAGACAAATATTGTTATTCAAGACCAAGTAGAAGGTGAAGATACGTCTCATTTATCTCAAATGGAATTAGATGCCAAAGAAATAAAGGAAAAGTACCATTTAATTTATCCTCTTCAAGGAACGATTACTTCGCGATTTGGCAACCGTAATCCTACTACTCCTACTGTTCCGAAAAATCATACAGGAATTGATATTGCAGCTAATACAGGAACGGTTATTCGAGCAGCTTTAGATGGAACAGTAGAAATTGCTTCTTCAGAAGGAGATTATGGAAATCATTTGAAGATTGTAAAAGATGATGTTGCTATTATTTATGCACATTGTAGTAAACTATATTTAAAACAAGCAGATACGGTAAAACAAGGAGATGCTATAGCAGAAGTGGGAGCCACAGGAAATGTAACTGGACCACACTTACATTTTGAAATTCGTAAACAAGAACGTTATGTAGACCCAGGACTGATTATGGAATTTTAAAAAGGAGTAGAAGTATGGAAATTAAAATAAATTTAAAAATATTTGCTTTTGTTGCTATTTTTTATCTTACCGGTCAATTAGAAATTTATGGAATTTTAATGTTATTTGCTTTTTTACATGAAATGGGACATATGCTTGCAGGGCTAGTGTTTGGATTTAAGCCAAAGTCTTTAAAAGTAATGCCATTAGGACTGGCTATTCGTTTTGCTACTTTTCCTAAAGATTATAACGGGAAAATAGGAAATGCGAATCTTTTAACCGTTAAAAAATTAGGTATCGCTCTTGCAGGACCAATTACTAATTTAGTATTCATTGTACTTCTTCTTTTTTTGCCAAACTTTTCTCTTTTCGGATTGGAAAAAAGTCTTCTTATTTACTCTAATTTATTAATTGCTATTTTTAATCTTCTTCCTATTTATCCTTTAGATGGAGGAAGAGTGATAAAATATTTTCTTCGATTAAAGAGGGGAAACAAAAGAGCAACGATTACCATTAATCGTATTTCAAATATGACCGTTATTTTGCTTACGATGGTTTCTAGTATTTTAATTTATTACTATAAAAATATTGCTATTTTACTAATTATTATTTATTTATGGATTTTAGTCATACTGCAAAATAGAAAATTTGAAAATCAGATGAAGTTATATCGATTAATTGAAAACAATACATAAAAAACAGTTGAAATTCTGAAAAAAGAATAGTAAACTTAATTACAAAAGAAAAGATAAAAAAGTAAGGAGAAACAGATGAATAAAATAAAACAAGATATGGGAATTTCTTTGGTTTCTTTAGCAGTTGCAATTGGTGTCATTTTAATTATTACAGGTACTATTTTATACCAAACAACAAATGGTAATAAAATAGTAAAACTCAATCAATTAAATAATGATATAGCAAGTCTAAAGGATAAAGTTTCCCTATATTATTTAAAACATCGTGCTCTTCCTGTTTTAAGAGATTATACGATTACAGAGAATATTAATAGGGTACCACAAGCTCAAAGAGAGCATGAAGAAGAGGGGTATTCTGTAATTGATTTAGAACTATTAGAAAATTTACAATTAAATTATGGTACTGATTATGAACAAGTAACAGATTTAAATATTCCCATTGATGAGAATAAAACAGATTTATATATTATCAATAATAAAACACATGTCATTTATTATTTAAAAGGAATTGAACTAGAATCCATTTACTATTATCGTAGCACAGAAGAGTAGAAATAGAGGAAAAAAATATGGAAAAAATAAAACAAAAAATAAGAAAGTATGGAAAGTGGATTTTACTTATCCTCTTTCTTGTTATCTTTTTTGAAATGATTGAAGATATTTTTCAAAATGAAATTCATAATTTTGATAATACGATTTATTACCTAGTAGAAAAAACGATTCATTATCCTGTTACAGAAATAATGAAGATAATAACGGTTCTAGGAAGTGCTATTCCGATTCTTGCTATTTGTATTGTATCTTTTGTATTATTCAAAAACAAAAGATATGGAAAGTATATTTCTCTTAATTTATTTGTTATTGTTCTACTAAACCAAATGATGAAACATGTATTTCAAAGACCAAGACCGACACAGTTTCGTCTAATTGATGAATCTGGCTATAGCTTTCCTTCTGGACATTCTATGGTAAGTATGGCTTTTTATGGCTTTTTACTTTATCTTGTATGGAAAAAAGTCAAAAATCCTTATGTGAAATGGGGAATTAGTATTTTACTTTCTTTGCTTATTTTCTTCATTGGATATAGTAGAATTTATTTAGGAGTTCATTATGCAAGTGATGTAATGGGGGGATTTTGTTTCTCACTTGCCTATTTAATTGTTTATACTACTTTTGTAAAGAAAAAAATAGAAAAAGAGATGAAATAAACCAGAAGGGCGTGCAAAAGAATGCACGCCCTTTTGGTCTTTCTTACAGAAAATTATGAGAGTGAAATACCATCGGGAGAAAAATCCCAAAAAAGATGGCTATTTTTTCTCCAAATTCCTGTAAATGTTGTTTCATGAAAAAAGCATCCCCCTTATGAATGAGTATTGTCCTTGTCTAATAGTACTAATTAGGACTAACATATCCCAACTATCAAGCGTGAAAAGGACTTCTCCTCTCATTGGAGGAATTGAAACTTCTCCTCCATCAAAGATTTCAAATGTTCCTATTTTGATAGGCCTTAGATGTGAAAGAGCAAATAAAATATCGCCATTATGTTTGCTATGATAGCAGATGACAAGGTGCTTAAGAGATAAACGAAGCTTGTGATAATCTTTTACAAAGTAAAAAAAGTCTTTTACTTTGTAAAATTTTTTTTGTAGTGGCTTTGGAATATGAAA
>DBFJJM010000004.1:0-14813 GCA_048393175.1 Candidatus Merdicola sp. | reverse complement strand
CAAAAAAGAGACAAAAAAAGATAAGAAAAATAGCAAGGATAAAAGACATTTCTGGAAAGATTTCAAAGCAGAATTAAAAAAAGTAGTATGGCCAACACCAAAGCAATTAGCCAATAATACAATGGCGGTTATTACAATTGTTTTAATTACTACTGCTGTGGTTATTGTCTTGGATTTAGGGTTTGAAGCAATGAATAAATATGGAATTAATAACATAAAAAAACTAGTGGCAAGTGATGAAAATGTTACTAATTCGCAAATAGAAAATATAGAAAACAACAATTCAGTAGACGAAAATACGGAAGAACAATAAAGTAAGGAGGCTTTAAAAAATGTCTCAGGAAAAAGATATGACCCCAAAATGGTATGTTGTTCATACTTATTCTGGGTATGAGAATAAAGTCAAAACAGACCTTGAAAAAACAGTAAAAAATAGAGAACTAGAAGACTATTTTTTCGAAATTGTTGTTCCAATGGAAGAGCAAATTGAAATCAAAGATGGAAAAAGAAAAACCAATTTAAAGAAAGTCTTTCCAGGTTATGTTTTAGTCAAAATGATTGTCACAGAAGAATCTTGGTATATCGTAAGAAATACAAGAGGGGTAACTGGATTTGTTGGTTCTGGTACTGACCCAATTCCTCTTACAGAAGAGGAAATTCGCAATATGGGATTTGAAGTAGCAGAAATTAATGTAGACTATGACATAAATGATTCTGTTCGTATTATGAATGGACCATTAGAAAACTTTGTTGGAATTGTACAAGAAATTAATAAAGAAAAACATAAAGTAAAAGTTTTAGTTTCCATGTTTGGTAGGGAAACACCAGTAGAACTAGAATTTTCTCAAGTTCAAAAAGTAGGATAATGTTAATTTATGACTTAAGATTTAAGTCTATAAATATATCTTGAAAACAAAATAAGGAGGTGCAAAAGAAAATGGCAGAAAAAGAAATTTCAAACATAATTAAATTACAAATTGAAGCAGGAAAAGCTACTCCAGCTCCACCAGTAGGACCAGCTTTAGGTTCAAGTGGTGTTAACATCATGCAATTTGTAAAAGAATTCAATGATAG
The DNA here is from genome assembly GCA_048393175.1 of Candidatus Merdicola sp. Classification (GTDB taxonomy): domain Bacteria; phylum Bacillota; class Clostridia; order TANB77; family CAG-508; genus Merdicola. The sequence goes on along the minus strand of DBFJJM010000004.1, from coordinate 13,739 downwards.
AACTGCAAATCAGCCAGGAATGATAATTCCAGTTGTTATTACCGTATATAAAGATAAATCCTTTACCTTTATTACAAAAGTTCCACCAGTTGCTGTTTTAATCAAAAAAGCAATTAAAATTCAAAAAGGTTCTGGAAAACCAAATAAAGAAAAAGTGGCAAAAATTACAACAGAACAAGTAAAAGCAATTGCAGAACAAAAAATGGCAGATTTAAATGCAGCATCTATTGAAGCTGCTATGAGTATGGTAAAAGGAACTGCTCGTAGTATGGGTGTTGTTGTAACAGATTAATTAAAAAATTGGGAGAACTAAACTTTAAGTTCGTTATCACCAAAGGAGGTAAAAAATGAAAAGAGGAAAGAAATATCAAGAAGCATCAAAACTTGTTGAGAAAGATAAGTTATATGATGTGAAAGAGGCATTAGAAGTAATAGAAAAAATGCCACAAGCAAAATTTGATGAAACAATAGAACTACATGTAAAATTAGGTGTAGATTCAAAACATGCTGACCAACAAGTAAGAGGAACAGTAGTACTTCCACATGGTACTGGTAAAACGCAAAGGGTTTTAGTATTTGCGAAAGGACCAAAAGCAGAAGAAGCACAAAAAGCAGGAGCTGACTTTGTAGGGGCAGAAGAATTAATTCCAAAAATAGAAAAAGAGAATTGGTTTGAGTATGATGTAATTGTTGCTACTCCAGATATGATGGGTGTAGTAGGAAGATTAGGAAAAGTTTTAGGACCAAAAGGATTAATGCCAAATCCAAAATCAGGAACAGTTACAATGGATGTAACAAAAGCAATTAATGAAATCAAATCAGGAAAAGTAGAATATCGTTTAGACAAAACGAATATCATCCATCTTGGATTCGGAAAAGTTTCTTTTGGCACAGAAAAATTAGCAGAAAACTATGATACTGTTATGAATGCTATTATTAAAGCAAAACCAGCAGCAGCCAAAGGACAATACATTAAGAGTGTAGCGATTTCCAAAACAATGGGACCAGGAATGTATATTAATCAAAAATAAGAAAAAATGACCTAAGACAGTAAGCGAATTATTAGTAAGTCTTACCGAGGTATAATGTGCGGACAAAAGCCAATCTTTATGCTTCGGAAGAAAAAGATTGGTTTTCTTTTTTTGAAAAATATAGAACAAATAGGTACGGGAGGTGAATCGATTGGCAAACGAAAAAGTAATCGAGCAAAAGAAAACAGAAGTAGAAGCACTAGCTTCAAAAATAAAAGAAGCAAAATTAGTTCTTTTAACAGATTATAGAGGAATTAATGTAACAGATGTAACAGAACTAAGAAATGAATTAAGAAAAGCAAATGCAGAATATAGCGTTATAAAAAATAACATCACAAGAAGAGCATTACAAGAATGTAGGGTAGAAGGTTTAGAAGATAAATTAGTAGGACCAACAGCCGTTGTTCTTAGTAATGAAGACTACTTAGAACCATCTAAAGCAATTTATGAATACACAAAGAAAAATGAAAATTATAAGATTAAAGGTGGAATCATTGATGGAAAAGTAATGTCAGCAGAGGAAATTATTACTCTTGCAAAATTACCATCTAGAGAGACCCTTATTTCTATGCTTGCTGGTGCTTTACTTGGAAATATTTCTAAGTTAGCAGTAGCACTTGACCAAGTAAGAATACAAAAAGAAGCTTAAAAACAAGAAAAAGGAGTAGTGACCAAATCACTAAATAAATAAAAATTAGGAGGATTTTAAAATGGCTAAAATAGATGAAATTTTAGAGACAATTGATACTTTGACCGTAGTTGAATTATCTGAATTAGTAAAAGGAATTGAAGAAAAATATGGAGTATCTGCAGTAGCAGCAGCTGCACCAGCAGCTGCAGGAGCAGGAGCAAGTGCTGCTGAAGAAAAAACAGCATTTAATGTTGTATTAAAAGAAGCAGGAGCAAACAAAATTCCTGTTATTAAAGTAGTAAGAGATGCTACAGGATTAGGATTAAAAGAAGCAAAAGAATTAGTAGATGGAGCTCCAAAAGCAGTTAAAGAAAATGTTTCAAAAGAAGAAGCAGAAGAATTAAAAGCAAAATTTGAAGAAGCAGGAGCTACTGTAGAATTGCAATAGAAATAAAAAAATTAAGAGATGCAAAAAAGCATCTCTTTTTTTATGAGTGATGAAAGAAAAAAGTGTATAGAATAAAGAAGAATATCAAGAAAAATGATTTGTTTGTTTTGCTTGACAAAAGGAGGATTAAGAGGTATATAAAGAAGGAGCTGAGAAAGAAAGGAGAAAGTTATGAGACAAAAAATAGGAATTATTGCTGCTATGCCAGAAGAAATGGAAGCAATTCGAAAGATAATGAAAGAACCAAAAGAAAAAAAAGAGAAACATTTTATTTGCTATGAAGGAATGATTGGGCAAACTACTTGTGTTCTTGCTAAATGTGGTGTAGGAAAAGTAAATGCTGCTAGAATTACACAGCTTTTAATTGATTGTTATCAAGTAGAATGTGTGATTAATGTGGGTTCAGCAGGAGCGATTAATGATGAAATTCATTATGGAGATATTGTAATTGGGAAATATGTAGTACAACATGATTTTGACCTTACTGCATTTGGTCATGAAAAAGGATATATTAGTAATATTGGTGTAAAATTAGAAAGTGATAAACAATTAATTGAAAAAGCACAGCAAGCAATTGAACAGATTGTACAGGAAAAATATAAAATTGTAATAGGAACGATTGCAACAGGCGATATTTTTTGTACAAGTGTTAAGATGAAAGAAAAAATACGTGAAAAATTTGAAGCAGATTGTGTAGAAATGGAAGGTGCAGCAATTGCACAAGTGTGTTTTTTAGATGAGATTCCATTTTTAATTATTCGCTCTATCTCAGATAGTCCAAATGGAAAAAATGAAATTGATTTTAATCAATATCTAAAAATGGCATCTGGTCGTTGTGCTGAATTTTTACAAGAATTTTTGAAATAATATAAGATAATTGGTCGAAATTACCAAAAATCAGAAATTGACTTTTTTGTATTTTAAGTATATACTTATGGCTGCATAAAAAAGAGAAAATTGAAAAAGGAGTAAAATACATGATAAAAAAAGTAGTTTTTTCTGTCTTACTAACTAGTGTATTACTATGTACTTGTCTTACTGTAAAAGCAGCTACACAAGGTGTTATTACAGGAGAAACGGTAAAATTAAGAGAACAAGGGAATTTGCAAGCAAAATTGGTGATGCTTCTTTCTGTTAATGATAAAGTAGAAGTGTTAAATAAAGAGGAAGATTGGTATCAAGTACAATTTGAAGGAAAAACGGGATATGTTTATCAAGATTATATTAAAGTAGATGGTATAGTAGAAGAACAAAAACAGCCAAATAAGGAAGACAGTATGACAACAGAAAATACAGAAGAAAAATCAGGAGAAAGTGAGCAAAATGAATCAAATGTTACAGTAGAGACAATTGTGACACAAGATGCTTTTTTGAAGTTAATACCATTATTACAAGTATCAGATAATGAAAAAATAGCAAAAGATACTAAAGTAACTATACAAGAAGAAAGAAATGGTTGGTGCTATATTCAAACAGAAACGGTTTCTGGATGGATTCGTAAAGAGAAATTACAAGAAAAAGAAATACAAAATACTGAGCCAGAAGTTAAAAAACCAGAACAACCAAAACAAGAAGAGAAGAAACAAGAGGAAAAGAAAACAAAAGTAGGCTATGTAAATGTTGATACAGTAAATGTTAGAAAACAACCAGATACTTCTTCTAATGTAGTAACCAATTTAAGTAAAAATGATAAGGTTACCATAGAGTCAGAAGAAAATAACTGGTCTAAAATTACAACATCAAAAGGGACAAGTGGTTATATTGCTAGTAAATATCTTTCAGAAAAACAAGTAGAAGTAACCAATCGTTCTGGTGAAGTAGATAGAACAAAAAATGAGCAAAATACATCTAATAACGTAGAGCCAGTCTCTAATTCTAATGGAAGAGTAGGAGAACAAATTGTTTCTTATGCAAAGCAATTTTTAGGGACAAGGTATATCTCGGGGGGAAAAACACCAAACGGGTTTGATTGTTCTGGATTTACGAGTTATGTTTATAAACACTTTGGCTATACGTTAAGTGGGAATTCAGCAGGGCAAGCACAAAATGGAGTAAAAGTGGAAAAAGCAAATTTGCAGTTAGGGGATTTAGTACTCTTTTCGCAAGGTTCTAAAGCCATTGGACATGTTGGAATTTATATTGGAGCAAATCAATTTATCCACGCATCAAATCCAAGTGATGGAGTGAAAATTACTTCTCTTTCAAATAGTTATTATGTACAAAGATACGTAACAGCAAGAAGAATTTTATAGGGAGCTAGAAGAATGGAGTAACATGACAAAAAGACCAATTTTTATTCTTACTCTAGGATATTTAGTAGGAATTTTATGGGGGCTATACTTAAAAAGTATAGTTCTTTTTGTATTAATAAGTATAGGATTTTTTTTATTCACCTTTTTTCTGACAAGAAAAGAGGTGAATTTAAAAATGATACTTCTTTTTTTTCTACCTTGTATGATTAGCTTATGTATGGTCACAAAGCAGGAAAAAGATTATTTAGAAGCTTATACCAGAAAAGAAGAAATACAAGTACAAGGAATTGTGATAAGTCAAAAGGAAGAAAAAGAATATAAACAGATATATCAATTAAAAGTAGTTAGTATACGGGAGGGATAGTTCTTTTTACAATAAAAATTTGCAATTAGTGATTAAGAAGAAAAAAGGAAAAGAAACAAAGCAATTAGAATATGGGGATAAAATTTCCTTTTTAGGTATCTATGAAAGTCCAGATGAACAGCGTAATACAGGAGGATTTGATAGTACAAACTATTTTAAAAGCAAAAAATTATATGGAAAAGTTACAGCAGAAGGGGATATTACTATTTTACAAAAAAGACAAGTATCCTTGTTTTCTTTTTTCATTTACCACGTTCAAGTTGCAACCAAAGATAAAATTAAGAAACTTTTACCAGGAGAAGAAGGAAATTTATTATTAGGTCTTTTATTAGGTAATACTTCTTTTTTAAGTGAGGATACAATAGAATCTTTTAAAGATAGTAATTTATCTCATTTACTAGCTGTTTCAGGAGCCCATGTTTCTTATGTTATTTTAGGAGTTACAAGCGTTTTAAAAAAAAGTAAGGTAGGAAAGAAAGGCTCTATCCTTTTTGCTTGTGCTATTTTATTTCTTTTTATGGCAGTTACTGGATTTACTTGTTCTGTTACAAGAGCAGGAATAATGGGGATATTGATGTTAGTTTCTCCTCTTTGTAGGCGTAAAAGCGATGTTTTTACCAACCTTAGTTTCTCCTTTCTTTTTTTACTTATTACTAATCCATTTTGCATTTATGATTTAGGACTTCAGTTTTCTTTTTCTGGAACGATTCGGAATTTTACTTTTTTCTAGTAAAATGAAAAATAGGATAATAGGTAAAGAACAAGGATGTGAGAAAAGAAGTGGTATAGGTCTTAAAATACTAGAATTATTAGCAGTAACTTTGTCTGCACAAATTATGATGTTACCTTTTATGATATATCATTTTGGAAAAATTTCTCTTACTTTTTGGATTGCTAATCTGCTAGCAAGTCCGCTATTAGGAGTTACTATTTTATTAGGATTCGTAACTTTATTTCTGTCTTTTATTTTTCTTCCTATCGCTAGTATTAGTGCATTTTTTCTAACGTATCTGTTAAAACTTTTTCTGGTAGTAGCAAGGTTTACTTCTTTGCTTCCTTTTTCTAAAGTTTATGTACCCATTCCTCCTATTTCTATTTTTATTTTCTATTATCTTTTTTTATTATGGTGTGTTTTTCCCCAAAAAAGAGCAAAGGAAAAAAGATATATTATGAAAAAAGGTATTTCTATTGTTAGTATCTTTGTTTTGATTAGTAGAGTGGTAAGTTATCTACCAAAAGAATTAAAAGTTCATTGTGTAGATGTTGGACAAGGGGATTGCTGTCTTATTCAAACACCGTATGGGAAAAATATTTTAATAGATGGAGGGGGAAGTAAAGAATATGATATAGGGAAGAATATTTTACTTCCTTATTTATTACATAGAAGAATTATACATATAGATATGGCTATTATCTCTCATTTTGATGAAGATCACTGCCGGTCGGAGTGCTAACAGTGCTGAAAGAGTTAAAAGTAAAAAATGTAATCATAGGAAAGCAATTTGAAGATTATGAGAATTATCAGGAATTCAAAAAAATTGTGAAAGAAAGGAAAATTAAAGTTCAAATAGTAGAAGCAGGACAAAGAATTAAAATAGAGAAAGATTTATATTTTGATATTTTATGGCCAAGTTCAGATAATGTAATTAGTGAAAATAGTATTAATAATAATTCTTTAGTATGTAAAATGATATATCAAAATTTCTCTTGTATTTTTACAGGGGATATTGAAGAAATAGCAGAAAAAGCAATTTTAGAAAAATATAAAAATACAAAAGTGTTACAATCTACCATTTTAAAAGTGGCTCATCATGGCTCAAAGTCATCGTCGATAGAAGAGTTCTTAAATGTAGTAAAACCGAAAATAGCACTAATTGGGGTAGGAGAAAAAAACACCTTTGGTCACCCCAATAGCGGAGTTTTAGAAAGGATAGAAGAGAAGCGGTTGTAAAATATTTCGAACAGATTTAAATGGAGAGACTACAGTACGAGTGAATAGAAAGGGGAGGATATGGATCGATAAAATGTTAAATTAAGATAAATGTATGAAGCAAAGTAAACTACAAATATCTTATGCAAAATTTACAAAGTGAATTTTGGAAACAAATATTAATAAGAAGGAGATTTTAACAATGGAATTTAAAATAATAGAAAAAGAGCTATTACCAATTTATGAAAATGAGAAAAAAGAAAAGTTAGTAAATGCAAGAGAATTACATGAAAAATTAGGAAACAAAAGAAAATTTGCAGATTGGATAAAACAGAGAATATCAGTATAAATTTATTGAAAGCAAATAAATATGGAAATAAGAGCATGAAAGAATACTTTCTAACAATAGATATGGCAAAAGAATTAGCTATGGTTGAGAATAACCAAATGGAAAGGAACATAAGAAGATATTTTATAGAAGTAGAAAAAAGATATAGAGCAATTGTAGAAATGCCTCAAAATATCTTTGATTTTATGAGATTAGCAATTGACCAAATTGAAGAAATACAGTCTAAAATAGATGTAACAATAAAAAAGGAATATTGCTTAGCTTCAGATATTGCAGAACAGTTACAATTGTATTCAGAAAGCGGATTACCTCACTCAAATTTAATAGGAGCAATAGCTAGGCAAGTAGGATTCAAAACTTCATATAAACATTACTATGAGGATGAATACATAGCAATTGTAACAGATATAACCAAAGGTAATGATTTTTGGTAAGTATATTACAAACCTTTAGCAGTAAAAGGAATAATAAATTGGTTTAGTGAAAATAGAGAGGAAATAGAATATACAATTGTTTATCAAAAGAATACAAAAAATGGAGTAAAAGGAGAAATCAAAGAAAAGGGTTTAAAATTGATAATGTTTGTTATAAAATGAATACAGAAGAGTAAGGAGGAATAAAAAATGAGATTATTTATGATTAGACATTGTGAATCAAAAGACGATATTTTAAATTGTTATGGTGGTTGTGCAGATTTTGATTTGACAGATAAAGGAATACAGACGGCTAATCAAAAATTGAATCAATTAGTAGACAAAGGAATAGAAAAAATATATACAAGTCCCTATAAAAGAGCAAAAAGTGTGGCTAAAATATTTAGTAATAAGATAAGATGTGATATAGAGATAATTGAAGATTTAAGAGAAATGAATACATATGGTGTGATGTCGGGTGTTAATAAGGAGTTAGCAAAAGATATATTTTCTTTCTTACTAAATAGTGAAGGATATCAATCTTTTGGATATTATGAGGGAAAATCTTTCGAAGGGGGAGAAAAGGTAGAAGACTTTGATAATAGAATAAAGAGGGCTTTTGACTATATCATTAAACAGAACTATCAAAAGATTGCTATAGTTACGCATGGTGGGGTTTTTAGGAGTGTCTATAAAAACATGCTACATCGAAAAGAAAAGATTACTGAAATTGATGATGTTGCTACCATAGAAATGGAATATGATAAAAATGGGTTTAAAATTGTAGATATTTCTGGTATTGAAATAGAGTAAAAAGATGGCAATGATTTAAATAAGAAGGGAAGAAGAAATGATGAAAAAAAGATTGTATAAAATAGAACAAGGAAAAAAGCTAGATGGTGTGTGCGGAGGAATTGCAGAATATTTTGATATAGACCCTACTTTGATAAGATTATTATGGATTTTATTTACAGCTTGTGCAGGAAGCGGAATAATTGCTTATATTATAGCTGCTATTGTAATGCCTAGAAAATCAAGTATAATTGGTGAATAAAAGTTTTTATTTATAGAAATGTTAAAAAGCTTTGACAAACTTCCAAAGTGTTTCGCTAGAATTGTTAAGCACTAATAATTTATAATTGTTAGTGAAAGGAGGAAAAAATATGCTTGGAGGAAACATTTTAAAATTAAGGAAAATGCAAGGACTTTCACAAGAACAATTAGCAGAGCAAGTGGAAGTAACAAGGCAGACTATTTCAAATTGGGAATTAGGAGAAACTACTCCGAATCCGAACCAACTTAAATTGTTATCAAAAGCGTTAAGGGTAAGTATTGATGAACTACTAGATAATGAAATGAAGGAGGTTTTAATGAGAAAAATAAGCGAGACAGAGAAAAAAGTAAGTAATACAGAACAACTATCAGGAATGATTATAAAATTATTAAAAGGATTTGGTAAAGTTGCTATTATCTATATTGTATTGGTAATAGTAGCAATAATTGGTTTAGCTATTTATGCTTTTGTTAAATAAGTATAGATTAAAAGTATAATGGTAGATACAGAAATAAAAAATAATATATTCAAAAAAAATATATTATTTTTTTTGGATATTTCTATTTAAGATAGAAGATTGAATCAGTTAGTAAATGGATGAAAGAGAAAAAATCCGGATAAGAATAAAATAAGACAAACAGATAAGGAATAATACATCCCTTAAGTGGTATAAGATGGTAGTAAGAAAAAAGGGGATGAGAGTGTGGTATATATTAAAAAAATATATTGTAAATGGTTTTTGGCTATTTTTTTAGCATTAGGAGTATGTTTTGCTACTAGTAGAGTAGTTGCAATTAAACCATACCAAAAAGTAGATTTTTCGACAGGTTTGGTAACAGCAAGTACATTAAATGTAAGAAGTGGCCCAAGTACTGCTTATGGTATTGTAACAAGAGTAAACAAGAATGAATATATTCGTGTATTTGCTCAAGTAGGAACATGGTATATTATTCAAACAGAATCAGACTATATTGGTGCAGTAAGCAAAGAATATGTAAAACCAATTTATCCTAATAGCTCGGGTAATACCGGAGGAAATAGTTCAAATACAAATCAAAATACCAATACTACTGCTAACTTAACAGCAGATGAAAAAGAGACATTTGATTTAATTAATGAGCAAAGAGTAAAAGCTCGGATTAGCTGCTCTGAAAATAGACCCAGAAGTACAGAAAGTAGCTAGGATAAAAGCACAAGATATGGTAGATAATAACTATTTTTCATATGATTCACCTATTTATGGTTCACCTTTTACCATGCTCAAAAACTTTAAAATAAGTTATAAAACGGCAGGAGAAAATATCGCTGGAAATTCTAGTAATAGTGCTGCTGTTAAAGCATGGATGAATTCTTCTGGGCATAAAGCTAATATTTTGAATAGTAGTTTTAATTATACTGGTTTAGGAGTGGTAAAGAGTAATCGTTATGGAAAAATTTATGTTCAGCTGTTTATTGGAAAATAAATAGCTAGGAAGACTAAAAAGTCAAAAACTAAGTAAAAAAGAAAACAAATTTGTATAGTTTTACATTTTCTACAAATAATAACCAAAAGAGAAAAGCAAGAAGGGAAGATGTAAAATGAGCAAAAAAGGATGGATAATTTTTAGTATCCTATTATTTTGTTTAGCAGTAATAGTAACAATAGGCTTAGTCAGTTGGTTTAAAAAGTCAGAAAGTCCAAATGAATCAACACAAATTGCACAAGAACAATATATTACAGATGAGTGTACAGAAGAAGGAGAAATTTATGGAGAACCAGAGGAGGACCTTATGGCAAGTTCGGCAGAAGAAAAGGTGTCTCCTAATGCGAATTTAGTGATTAAAAAATATTATAAACAGTGTGGTCATACAACAAAAGAGTATGCTGAAATTCCAGCAGAAATGGTAAATAAAACACAAGAACAAATTGAAAAACTTTATCCTGATATGTCATTAGAGGGATTTTCTCCACAAGAAGTAGTAATATTAAAGCAAGAAGAAGGAATTTGTGATGAGCATTATATTTTGAGAGAAAAGGAAGGAAATATTGCTATTTATATGGTAGACAAAAATGGAAAAGAAACATTAAGGGAACAAACTGGAATATCAACAGAATATTTACCTCAAACAGATTTAGAAACCATACAAAAAGGTATTAAAGTATATGGAAAAGAAAAGCTAAATAGTTTAATTGAAGATTATGAATAAAAAAGCTCCCACTTTTTATTAGTGGGAACTTTGCTTTTTATCTTGTTCTTCTGGAATTTTTAAATTTTCTTTTTTCAAATAACCTTGTATATAAAAGGCACGAATATACATTAAAAGAGAGGCAATGGTAGTAATTAAGGCTAAGATATAGATGTATAAACTAAAATCAACCTCAATAGTAAATTGCCTAATCAGTAAAGAACAAACAATTGCTAGATAAAGTAAAACAGTAGCAAGCTTTCCATACCATTTGCTAGAAACCACTAGTTCTTTTCCATATAGAAAAGAAGCACCAGCAATCATAATGACTTCTTTTAAGATAACAATTCCAATAATCCAAATAGGAATAATGCCTTTTACAGTAAGAGCTCCTAATACTAAAATTTGAGTACATTTGTCAGCAAGAGGGTCAATCAGTTTTCCAAAATTCGTAATAAAATGAAATTTTCTTGCAATCCATCCATCTAGAACGTCGGTTAATCCAGATATGGTAAGAAAAATAAATGCCATCAGATAATTGTCTGTTATAATATAACCAATAATCACAGGAATAAAGATAAATCGCAATAAGGTAAGGGCGTTTGGTATATGCTTCATATAAATCCTCCTACTTTCTACTTCCTATTTTTCTACAGTAAAGGTAAGTTCATTTGCTTTTAAATCAATTTTCATTTTTTGTCCGTTTTTTATTTGAGAACGTAAAATCATTTCTGAGATTTCATCTTCTATATAACGTTGAATAGCACGTCTTAATGGTCTTGCCCCATATTTTAAATCGGTTCCTTTTTGCATTAGATATTCTTTTGCTTTCTTTGTAATACTAAAGGTTATATCTTTATCTTTTAATGCCTTTTTCGTATCTTCTAACATTAAATCAATAATTTGTATTAATTGTTCTGTTGATAAACTATCAAATACTACAATTTCATCTACGCGGTTTAAAAATTCAGGTCGAAAGGTCTCTTTTAAACTGCTTCGAATTTTTTCTTTGTCAATAGTAGATTGATTACCAAATCCAATAGCATTCGTATTGGTATTGGAACCTGCATTAGAGGTCATAATAATAATAGTATTTTCAAAGCTTACTGTGTTTCCTTGTGAATCTGTTAGTTTTCCATCATCTAATACTTGTAATAAAATATTAAATACATCTTGATGTGCTTTTTCAATTTCATCTAATAAGACAATAGAATAAGGGTGTCTTTTTACTTTTTCGGTTAATTGACCTGCATCATCATATCCAACATAGCCTGGAGGAGCACCGATTAGTTTTGCAGTAGAATTAGATTCCATATATTCTGACATGTCGATACGTATAATGGCATCTTCTTTGCCAAACATTTCATAAGCCAATGTTTTAGCAAGTTGTGTTTTTCCAACACCAGTAGGTCCTACAAAGATAAAGGAAGGTGGCCTTTTAGTACTTTTTAACCCAGCACGGTTTCTTCGAATAGCACGTGATACGCTATTTACCGCTTCTTCTTGACCAATAATTCTCCTATGAAGATTTTTTTCTAAATTTAGAAGTTTAACGGTTTCTGCTTCTGTAATTTTAGTAACTGGGATTTTAGTCCAACTTTCAATAACTTCAGCAATATCTTGCAAAGTAATTTCCTTTGATTGCATTGTTTGCTCAATTTCTTCTATTTTGTCTTCTATTACGCATTCTTGAGCTTTTATCTTGGCAGCTTTTTCATAACTTTCCTCTGTATCTGAGTTTGTTAATTCTTCTTTTTGTTCTTGTAATTCTTTTAATTGTGTTTTAAGAAGAGTAAGTTGGTATAAATCCTTATTCTCTAAATTAGCTCGAGAACAAGCTTCATCTAAAATATCAATTGCTTTATCTGGTAAGAAGCGGTCATGAATATATTTTTCAGACATCATGACAGTTTGGCGAATAATATCGTTCGAAATTTGGACATGATGATATTCTTCATAATATTTTTTAATGCCCTCTAGAATTTGTTCTGAATCTTCTACATTTGGCTCTTCAATCATGACAGGTTGAAATCTTCTTTCTAAAGCAGAATCTTTTTCAATAAATTTGCGGTATTCTGTTAAAGTAGTCGTACCAATTAATTGAATTTCACCATTAGCAAGAGAAGGTTTTAAAATATTAGCGGCATTCATAGAATGTTCAGCATCTCCTGCCCCGATAATATTGTGGATTTCATCAATGACTAAAATAATGTTTCCACTTGCCTTGCACTCATCAATAATGGATTTCATTCTACCTTCAAATTGACCTCTAAATTGAGTTCCAGCAATTACAGAAGTCATATCTAATAAATATACTTCTTTATTTAATAATTTAGCAGGAACTCTGCCATTTGCAATTTTGATAGCTAGACCTTGTGCAATAGCTGTTTTTCCTACGCCTGGTTCTCCTATTAAGCAAGGATTATTTTTTGAACGACGATTTAAAATTTGAATCATTCTTTGAATTTCTCTATCTCTACCAATTACAATATCTAATTGATTATTCCTTGCCTTTTGAGTAAGGTTTGTTCCATATGTGTCTAGAAACTTTCTTTTTTTATCTTTTTTCTTTTTTTCTGGTTTTACTTTTTTCATAGTGGAAGAATTGTCATTTGATTCTTCCCCAGAAGGAGGGCGAATAATTCCAGCAAAAATAGGACCTAAAGGAAAGCCTTCTGGAGAATCTTCTTCTATTTCATCTGAATGAAACTCTTCTACATTTCCTAGTCCTTCTAAATTTAAATTTTTGGTTAAATCTTTAAAAATGGTTTCAAATTGATTTGACATATCTTTTATATTAACAGTATCGTTTCCTAGAAGATTACTTTGCTTAGAAAGTACCTCTAAAGGGTCAATTCCTTTCTCTTTTGCACAATCATAGCAAAGTCCTTCTAAGCTTTCTTTTCCATTTTTATCGGTTTTATTGAAAAAGAGGATAGCTGTATTTTTTTTACAGTGTGAACATAACATAAATTGCATTTCTCCTATCTTTTATAATACTATAATGATAGTATATTCTTAGCTAATAGTCAATGTTTTAAAGGCAAATTAATTGGATTTTAAGAAAAGAAAATGAGAAAAATCAAAAAACAAGAATAACC
>DBFJJM010000003.1:0-2544 GCA_048393175.1 Candidatus Merdicola sp. | reverse complement strand
TGAAAAAAAATGAATTAAGTTATAAAGATTTAAAAGTGGTTTGTCCACCAAATGTTTTTCATTTTGATACGACAGAAGAATTAGAATCCATTCAAACAGGAATTGGGCAAGACCGTGGTATTAAAGCTTTAGAATTTGGTATTGACATGACAGTGAAAGGCTATAACATTTATGTAGAAGGACCAAGTGGTGTAGGAAAAACCATGTATACCAAAAACTATTTAGACAAAATAGCCAAAAAAAGAAAAGTACCTTCTGATTGGTGTTATGTGTATAATTTTGAAAAACCAAATGAACCAATTGCCATTTCTCTTCCTGCTGGACAGGGAAAACTATTTCAAGAAGCGATGGATTCTTTTATAAAGGACATTAGAAGTGATATTAAAAATACTTTTAATAACGAAGATTTTGAAAAAGAAAAAAATCTAATTAAACAAGACTTCGACCAAAAGAAATCTTCTTTATTAGAAAATTTAAATAAAGAAGCCTTAAAACATGGATTTTCCGTAAAAAATGCACAAAATGGTATCTATATGATGCCAGTGATTGATGGTAAAACAGTAGAAGAAACTGAATTTGATAAATTAGATGAAAAAATTAAACAAGAATTTGAAGAAAAGTCTGTCATTGTTCAGCAACAAATCATGCAAACCATTGGTGAAATCAAAAATATTGAAAAGGCAACAGAAAAGAAAATAGAAGAATGGCAATCCAACATTGCTCTTCTTACGATTAATTTACACATTAATACCTTAAAAAATAAATTTAAGAGAAATAAAAAAATTCATGCATTTTTAAATCAAATCAAAAATGATATTTTAAAAAATATTACTTATTATATGCAGGATGATAAAACAGAAAACAAAGCACAGCAAAACGTTCCTAGACAGGAGCCACATGCTCCATGGCTAAATTATCGTGTTAACTTATTTATTGATAATAGTAATTTAGAAGGTTGTCCTGTTATTATGGACTCAAATTATTCGTATAGCAATATTTTTGGAAAACTAGAATATGAAAATTATTATGGTACATTAAAAACAGACCATACTATGTTAAAACCAGGTCTTCTTCATATGGCAAATGGTGGCTATATTATGTTTCAAGCAGAAGATTTACTACAAAATAACATCTGTTATGAAAATTTGAAAAAGGCTTTAAAAATCAGACAACTATCCATTGAAAATGCAACAGACCAACGCTCTTCTATGGTTATGATTTCGTTAAAACCAGAACCTATTCCTCTTGATATTAAAGTAATCTTAATTGGAAATAGCCGTATTTATTCTACTCTTTTATCGATGGATTCTGATTTTCGAAAATTATTTAAAATAAAAGTAGAATTTGAAGATGATGCTCCCAGAACAGAAGAAAATATGAATAAATTAGCTAAATTTGCTCATGGTTTTTGTGAAAAAGAAAATTTACTTCCTTTAGATAGAACAGGTATGGCAAAAGTAATTGATTATGCTTCTAAAATTGCAGATGATAAAGAAAAGCTTTCTACTCGTTTTAATGATTTAGCAGAAATTATAGGAGAAGCTTCAACTTGGGCCTCTCTTAATAAATCAAAAGTGGTTAGTGCAGAATATGTAGACAAAGCACTAAAAGAAAGAATAGAGAGAATCAAAAAATACGATACTAAATATTTAGAAATGATTAAAGAAAATGTTTTATTAATTGATACACATGGCTTCAAAGTTGGACAAATAAATGGACTTACTATTATGAATATTGGAGATTATTCTTTTGGAAAACCTGCTAAAATTACGGCTAATACCTATACTGGCAAAACAGGAGTTATTAATGTAGAAAGAGAAGTAGAATTATCTGGTTCTAGCCATTCGAAAGGTGTTCTTATCTTAAATGGTTACATTGGAGAGATGTTTGCACAAGATATGCCACTTTCCCTTACTGCTAGTATTTGCTTTGAGCAGCTATATAATGGAGTAGACGGAGATAGTGCTTCTAGTACAGAATTATACGCCATTCTTTCTAGTTTATCTGGTATTCCTATTAATCAATCTATTGCCGTTACTGGTTCTGTCAATCAAAAAGGAGAAATTCAGCCAATTGGTGGGGTAAATTATAAGATAGAAGGATTTTATCAAATTTGTAAAGAACGTGGTTTAGATGGTTCTCATGGTGTGATTATTCCTATTCAAAACGTAAGGAATCTGCATTTATCAGATGACATTATTGAATCCGTAAAACAAAAGAAGTTTCACGTTTATGCCATTTCTACTATTGATGAAGGTATTGAAATTCTAACTGGAGTTCCTGCTGGCAAAAAAGATGCACAAGGTCATTTTCCTGCTGGAACAATTAATTATTTAGTTTATGAAAAATTAAAGAAATATGCTGAGATTAGTCGTAAAATGAGTAAATAACGAACGTTACAAAACACAAAAAAAGGCTCCTAAAATGAACTATCCCCCAATTAGTGGAGTTAGTAAAAAGAGGACTTATGAAAACAGGTAGAATATTTTCTATCTGTTTTTCTTATGGTATAATGTTTTTGGTGATAATATGGAAAGAAAATAT
>DBFJJM010000002.1:0-7043 GCA_048393175.1 Candidatus Merdicola sp. | reverse complement strand
CAATCAAAAAATGTAAGATAGATAATCTAATCAATCGGTCAAAGGAGGGGAATCACATAGTGACTCCCCTCCTTCTTTGTAGAAACCTTTTTTAAAACTTTACTAAAGTTTTAAAATGAAAAACCTTCACTTTCGTCTTAATTTCCAATACGTAACTTGAGTTATCGCTCCACCCAAAATCCACCAATTAAATATTTTTACTTTAGTTACCTTTCCTCTGTTTTTTTCAAACAGTAAGTTTTCGACTACCTCTTCGGAGTAACCAGGATTTTGGCTCATGAATTCTTTTATTTCTGCCTCTATCAATTGGCCTATATCTAGGTCTCCAAGCTGCTTTTTTGTGTCTTGAACCCACTCGTATGCATCCATAATTTCCCGAATCTGTTCTGAATTTCCGCTCATAACCTTTGTCTTACCTCTCTTCCATCAATTTCCAAATGAAGCATTTTTTCAATCTCCTTCCATGAAAATTATTTCTTTCTGCCATCCCATAAGAAGCCTTTTGCAAAGGATTTTAAGAAAGATTACTCTATTTATATCATATTTACATAATAATTGCAACTAGATAAAAGTTTCTCCTTTTTTAATTAAATATTATTCTTTCTCTTCTTTTAATTGTTGTATCATCTTTTTATCATCTTTTGCCTTAATTAATGCACTTCCTACTACTAAATTGTCTGCTCCTGCTGTTTTAACCTTATCTGCTGTATTAAGATTAATTCCCCCATCTACTTGTATCATAACATCTAAGTTTTGTTTTTGAATGAACTCCTTTACTTCAGAAATCTTTTCGATTGTAGAAGGAAGAAATTCTTGTCCTCCTTTTCCTGGTTCTACCGTCATGATAAGAACTTGATGTAAAAAAGGAAGATAATCTTTAAGAACTTCTACTTTTGTATTTGGTTTTACCGATAGTCCGGCTTTACAATGATTTTTTTTCAAATAATCAATCAGCTTCATTATTTCTTCTTTCTTTTCGACTGCTTCTACATGAAAGGTAATACAATGTGGTTCAAAAGGTAAAAACAAATCAATATATTTTTTCACGTCTTTTACCATAAGATGAACTTCTATTGGTAAAGTTGAAACTTGTTTTAGATAACCTGTATATTGTAGCATTTTTTCCACTGTGTTATTTTCTACGAATTCACCATCCATTACATCGATATGAAAATAGTCTGTATGAGCTACTTCTAATTGATAAATTGTAGAAAGACATTTTTCTTTTTCTACATTTAATAAAGATGCCGAAACTTCTACCATCTATGTTCCTCCTTTTCTTTTAACTCTAGATAAAGTTTTTTATAGTGTTCATATCTTGAATCTGCAATTTTTCCATGTTTTACTGCTTTTTTGACTCCACATTTCTCTTCTTTAATATGGTTACATCCTGCATATTCACAAAAAGGCAAATACTCACAAAATTCAATAAAATATTGGTCTAATTCTTCTGCTGGTATTTCTTCAATGGAAAAAGTAGAAAAACCAGGTGTATCTGCAATATAGGTATTAGGCTGTAATTCATGTAAAGAAATAGCTGTTGTAGTATTTTTTCCTTTTTTATTTTTCTTACTTACTACTCCTTCTTTAGATAATTCCTTTTTAAAAAGGCAATTTAAAAGAGTGGATTTTCCTACCCCTGAATTTCCCGAAAAAGCATTTATTTTTCCTTCTAATCTTTGTTTTAATTCTTCTTTTCCTTCTCCTAATTTTGCGTTTGTTCCCATTACAGGATAACCAATAGGCTCATAAACTTTTTTTATTTCTCGATAACTTTTTGCTTCATCTAAATCTTGTTTATTCACCACAATAACAGCATCCATTCCTAGAAAACTAGCAAAGACAAGTTGTTTATCTAACATGAATAAATCTGGTTTTGGCATTTTACTAGAAACCACAAAAATCAATTGGTCTAAATTACTCATTTTTGGTCTTTTGCTATAGTTTTTTCTAGGATAAATTTGCTCAATCACATTATCGTGCATGCCTTCTTCTAATCTTACTTCTACTAAATCCCCTACTACTGGTTTTTCTTCTTGCATTCTAAATTTTCCTCTTGCTTTACACCAATAGGTTTTATTCTCTACTTCTACAACATATTGGTCAGCAATATGCTGAATTACTCGTCCTTTCATGAATCCCTCCAGTAAAGCCATTATATCAAAAATAAAAGAAAAAAGTCTACTTTTACTTTTAAATTATGTGATGTTTTCTTTGTAATCCCTTAGGAAGGATTTTTTAATTCTTCCTTTTTACTATTTCTTATATTGCAAGATTGATAAATCACTTTCTCTATTTTAGATAAAGTTTGATTCGTAATTCTCTTTTGTTCGAAAGCCTTTTTTGGTTTATCATAAAATTCAGATTCTCCTTGTATCATAAGTTTTAAGTAATCGCTTTGTCCTTTATCTGGCAATCTTCCGTTCTCATATTGATTAATTGTTATTTTTTCAAAATCTAAAATAGATGCAAGTTCTCTTTGAGACAAATGATACTTTTCCCTTAATCCTACAATATCAGATGGTTTTATAATATCTTTTATCTTTCTATATTGATGATATATACTATTTAAATTTTCATTTTCAATAGCATAAACAACCAACTCATTTCCACATTTTTAACAAATTGGAACTTTTTCTTCTACATTGACCTCTACACCTTTATAGGTTTTAAACAGTCTTATTTCTATTTTGTACTCCTCTTTTCTTCGACAATACGGACAATAATACTTCATATCTACCACCTCCTAGTAAATGTCCATTCATTAATATAGATACCTTTCATTATTGGTAGTTACAAAATTTTCCGCCTCTTCCATTAGAGAATTTAAAGTCAACGAATTTGTATCTGGCAAATCGTTATCCTTATAGGCATCCCATCCAGTTGGTTTTTTTACAATACAATATATACTAATTATAACTAGTAATATAACTAAATTTATACTAATTTCCGTCACAATAAACGTTTTTAATTTGTTTTTTCCTATTAAGGCTATTATTACTGCAATGATTAATCCAACACCTTCTGCTATTATAATTAGGTTTACCAAAGACTCTCACTTCTTTCTTTATTTTCACTCTATCATGGCTGTTTTAATTCTGTCTTACCTATATTCAGGTAATTTCTCTTTTTGTTTTATCTTTTCTTGTATTTCCTCCATTGTTTTCTCCTTTATTAAAAAAGAACAGAATAAAGTGAATTCTTTTGGCATTACTTTATTCTGCTCATCTTTTCTATTTATTTAAAAGTATAACTAGATTGGTCATTTAAGTTTATAGAATCTGTTCTAACCCATGTTCCATTACCTAGATTTAATTTTAGAGAAACCTCTCCTTTTCCTTTTATCGAAATACTAACATTTGTACTATTTTTATCCACTGGTTCGCTTCGAACCACTTCTCCATTTACTCTTAATTCTAAATTTACTGTTTTCTCACTAGAAGAAATGGTATTATCAGAAGTATCATATCCACCTGTAATCGATTTTACATTAATTACTACTGTTGCGTTTTTCGTTTCTGCTTTTTTATTTACCGTAATACTAATACTGCTATTTTGCTCTACTGATTTTCCTGAATCTATACTTTGGCTAAGAACCACTCCATTTTCTTTTGACGTATCTTCTGTATAATTTACTGTTACTTGTAGCCCCGCACTAGTTAACGTATTTTTTGCTTCTTGCTCTTGTTTACCAATGACTCCTGGAACGGTCACCATTGTAATTCCTGTGCCTTTACTTACTACTACTTTTACACTCGTTCCTGCACTTACTTGTGTGTTTGCAGAAGGGTCTTGACTTATCACATAACCTTCTTCTACTTTTTTACTTGTTTCTTCTGTTATATCTGCCTCTAGATTTAACTCTTCTAATGCTTTTATCGCCTCTTCTTTAGAAAGCCCTACTAGTTTTGGCATATTTACAATTTCTTTTCCTTTACTTATTACAATCTTTATTTCACTTTTTTGTTTTACCGTGTAATTATCAATAAAAGATGGGTCTTGTGAAATAACTTTTCCTGCTTCTACAGTATCATCATATTCTTCAGAAGAAATGGTAATATTTAATTTTAATTCTTTTCCTTTTTGTTCTGCTTCTTCTTTGGTTAATCCCACTAAATTAGGAATTTGAACATCTTTTGGTGTGGTTAAATTGGTTACTAATGCAGTTCCACCAAAAGCTAGAACGAAAAGTAAAATAGCACCAATTAGATAAGAAAGTTTTTTATGTTTTTGGATAAAACTTTTGAATTTTCCTTGTTTTTTGTTACTCGTATCACTTCTTGTTTCTCTTGCTTTTTCTGAAACAACACTATCATAAATAGGTATTTTTTGCGTTGGATAATCATTTCCGTTTCCACGCATAGTAACAAAATCTCCATCTGGATTTTTAAGAGCCAAATTTAAATCTTGTAACATTTCTGTTGCACTACTATAACGAAGATTCACATCTTTTTTCATCGCTTTTAAAATAATGTTATTAACCGCTTCTGGAATAGCAGGATTAATTAAAATAGGAGCAACCGCTTCTTCTTGCATGTGTTTTAAGGCAATTGAAACAGGAGTATCCGCATCAAATGGCACTCTTCCTGTTAGCATTTCATACATTACTACTCCTAAAGAATATAAATCGGATTTTGCATCGGTAAAGCCTCCTCTAGCATGTTCTGGAGAAAAGTAATGTACCGAACCAATCGTCGTTCCAAAAGCAGTAATTGTAGAATTAGATACCGCTTTTGCAATTCCAAAATCAGTTACTTTCGCCATTCCGTCTTCTGTAATAATAATATTATGTGGTTTAATATCTCTATGTACAATATGGTTTTTATGAGCCATCTCTAAAGCAGAAGCAATTTGTATTGCAATATTTACTGCCCACTTCCAAGAAAGAGCTCCTTCTTCATCAATAATTTCTTTTAATGTTTTCCCCTTAATTAACTCCATAACAATATAGTAAAGGCTACCTTCATTTCCTACATCATAGATAGAAACAATATTAGGATGAGTTAAACTTGCTGCTGCCTGTGCTTCTGCTGCAAATCGTTTAATAAATTCTTCATCTGTTGTAAATTCATCTCTTAATACTTTTACTGCAACATAACGATTTAAAACATGACATTTTGCTTTGTAGACAGTAGCCATCCCACCATTTCCTATTTTCTCAATAATTTCATATCGGTTCCCTAACATTTTTCCTTCTAGGTTCATCCTTCATCTCTCCCTTAATCATTATATACGATAACCACTGTAATATTATCGTATCCCCCTAATTCATTTGCCTTTTTTACTAACTCTTCCGCAGCTATCGTAACATCTTTTGTAACAATCGAGTAGATTTGGTCATTTGTTAACATATTAGTAAGACCATCTGATGACATTAGTAAAATATCGCCTTTTAAAAATCCTTTTACCATAATATCTGGTTCTACATAAGGTGTACATCCTAATGCTTTCATTAACATATTTTTTTTCGGATGGTTTTGTGCTTCTTCTTTCGTAATGGTTCCATCTTTTACTAATTTTTCAACATAACTATGGTCATTGGTTAATTTTCGAATAATATTCTTTCTTATACGGTAAATTCTACTATCTCCTACATGTCCAAGATAAATATGATTGCCATAAACAAGACAAATTTCTAAGGTAGTTCCCATTCCTTCTAATTCTGGTATTTCTTTTGATTTTTCATAAACCACCATATTTGCGTATTCCATACTACTACGGATTAATTCTTGTATTACAACACGGTCTGTTTGTTTTTCATCAAAGTTATTATATAAATAGCGTTTCGCAGACTCAATGGCTAATTTACTAGCAATCTCTCCCCCATTATATCCTCCCATTCCATCTGCTAAAAAATACATCTTAAAAGGAGCATTATCTGGTGAGATATAGTAAGAGTCTTCATTCATTTGTCTTGCTTTTCCTACATCTGATTTAGCAAAACTTTTCATTCTTTCACCTCTTTACAATTTCTTCTCAGCTGTCCACAAGCAGCTTCTATATCTGAGCCTAATTCTCTTCGAATCGTTGCTACTATTCCATGTGAATTTAAATAATCACGAAAGCGAATGATATTATCCATTGAACTTTTTTGGTAAACACCACTAGTAATCGGATTAATTGGAATCAGATTCACATGACATACTATTGCTTTTAATAAAGATATCAATCTTTTAGCATCTTCTAAATTATCATTGTCTCCCTTTGCTAAAGCATATTCAAAAGAAATTCTCTTATTCGTTTTGCTAGTATAGTACCTGCATGCTTTCATTAATTCTTCTATTGGATAAGCCTTATTAATTGGCATCATTTCATTTCTTTTTTTATCTGTTGTAGCATGAAGAGAAATCGATAAAGTACACTGTGGTTTATCTTGTGCAAACTGATAAATTTTAGGAACTACTCCACTAGTAGATACACTTACATGCCTTGCTCCGATGTTTAATCCTTTTTGATTATTTAAAATAGTAATCGCTTTCATCACATTATCATAATTATCAAATGGTTCTCCAATTCCCATAAAAACAACATTTGAAATCTTAACTTCTTCTTCTCTTTGTACCGCTAAAATTTGCTCTACGATTTCTCCCGGTGTTAAGTTTCTTTCAAATGCAATTCCTGTAGAAGCACAAAATTTGCATCCCATTTTACATCCTACTTGTGAAGAAACACATAAAGATTTACCATGATGATATTCCATTAGAACCGTCTCAATATTGTTTCCGTCTAATAGTTCAAATAAAAACTTTTTCGTTCCATCTTTTGATTCTTGTTTTTTTGCAATACGAAAATTAGAAAAGGTAAATTCTTTTTTTAACTTTTCTCTTAACTCTATAGATAAATTAGTCATCTCATCAAAACTAGTAACCCCTTCTTGATAAATCCAGCGAAAGATTTGTTCTGCTCGATAACCCTTTTCACCAATTTGTTCTAATAGCTCTCTTAAGTCTGGCAAGTCATAATCTTTTATTTTTTTCATTTTCTAATTCTTTCTTACTCGTCTTATTTCTTTTCTTTTATATCACATGTTATTCTTTTTTTCA
>DBFJJM010000001.1:0-20408 GCA_048393175.1 Candidatus Merdicola sp. | reverse complement strand
AATAGGTTTTCGTATAAGTTGTATCGTTTTGTTTCTCCCATCCCTCGATTTGTTTAATTGGCTCATTTGCAGTTAACGTTACGATTACATCTTCTTTGGTTACTTGACTTCCATTTTTATTCGAATACGTAATACTTGCTTCTGGAGCTTTTGTATCTAAATAGAAGGTATAACTTGTTTCATTTCCTGCTAAGTCTCTTAAGATAACTACATTTTTTCCTTCTATTCCTCCATTTTTTCCTACAGAAACGTAATTTAAATCACTCCAATTATTTGGCGTTCTTTTCATAACCGTTCCATTTACTTCTACTTCTTTTACTGCATGATTATCATATAACTTAAAACTAACCTGTGTATAATATGGGTCTGTTCCTTTTGACTCTTCCTTTACGGTAATTACTGGACTAATATTATCTACTATTTCTACGACTCTTGTTGCTACTGTTTCATTTCCGCTTGAATCTTTCACATGATAAGTAATTTTATATGTTCCTAATTTACTAGTATCTAATTTGTTTGGGTCTTGCCAATTACTGCTTCCTTTTGGCAAGAAACGATAGGTTTCGGTTACTTTATTAGTTAAATCCCCATCCCAATTATCTACTGCAGAATATCCCTTTTCTATATAGCTTGTTCCCACTTGCATAAAATATCGATTTGGGTCAATTACTTCAATAACAGGTGCAGTTTTATCTACCAATGTAATAGTTGTTTTATTGGTTTGATTTTCGCTAACCGTTGCTTGACTATCAATAGTAGCTTTATCTACTACTACTTTTACTGTTAATAATTTTTCAATAGTGGAATTGCGATTTACATCCGCTAACCAAATAACTTGATTACTCTCTATTTGAGCATCTTCTACTTTTACTAATTCTGTACCATTTGGAATTGGTAAAACAATCTTTACATTTTTAGCATCTGCTAATGTGCTACTATTGGTAACTGTTACCTTATATTCTATCACATCACCTTTTCCAATTTGTTTTACTGGTGTTTGTGATAAATGATAAACCAATTTAGGTTGTTCCTCTTTTGGCTGTTTTGAAGAAGTATCTGTATTAGATTGTGTTTGATTATTTGTATTTGGTACTACTGTTGAACTATTTGTCTGCTTTCTTTTCGTACTAGCTACTTGTTGTGTTTGCTCTATTTCTTGGTCTAGTAGCTCTAATACATCACTTTCTTCTACAGGTTTCTCTTCTTCTGCTATATCATTTTTCTCTTCTGAATTTACATCTGCTATTTGTTCTGTAGTAGCTTCTGCTGTTTTGTTGTTTTTTAAGAAAAGAGCTATCATAATTACCGCTAAAAGTAATAAAAGCAAAATGATAATTGTTGTAATCGTTCTCTTTCTTTGTGAAAAGTTTCTTTTCATTTCTTCTCCCCCTATTTTTATTTATTTTCTTTCTTTTGTATTCGTTATTTCCGTAAATACTTCTCCCTATTAAGACGGTCTTATTATATTACAAAAAAACTCACCTGTAAATACTTTCTGGTAAAATAATCCATTTACCTTCTATGTTTTTATGTGATTTTGATGAAAATTTTATTTTACTGATAAAAGTTTTGTGTGTTATCGCAAAAAACGAAAGGTTAAGCTTTTAAAATCATAACCTTTCGTTTTTGTTATTTACTTTACTATTTTCTATTTCTTTGGTCTATTAAAATACTTCTCCTGTTTTGATTGCTTTTATTTCAGATTCTGTCCAAATTCCTGCATCAATTCAATTTTCTTTTTGAATTGATTAACTTACTTCTATTTTCTTTTTCTAATTGTTTTAAACTCTTTTAAGTGTCGGTAATTCTTCTTAGCATTGTCCCTCCCATTTCTTTAATAGTTTTACGAACTTTTTTACCAATTGTATAATGAAGTTTGTTTGCTTCTTTTTCACTTTGAATATCTTCTCATCTTCTGTAAGCAATGTATATTCTTTTTTGCAATGCAATTTATAATCCATTATTGTTACACTAGCATTATTATCACGTTTTGACAACTTACCCACTTGGGTAAAATGTTCATCTATTTTATATTCACTATTTTTGCAAACTTTTTTGCTTTCTCAATTACGTTTAAAAATTTCTGCCATTTTGTATATTGTAAAACTATTCGTAATTCTCTTGCATACTAATATTCAATACCCTTTTCGTCAATATGTTTGATATCTTTAAAAGTTTTATATTCTTCATTTTTTATGCTATCCATACTTCTATCATCCTTTCTGTTTTTTGATTTATATTCTATTATCAACAAACAGCAGTCAATATTTATTACGAATATTTGTTCTTTTCTGGCTGTTTCTATTCTATGTTGCTACTTCTATATAATTTAACAATTTATTAGCAAGAAGAACTTATTGCTATTTCTATATTTCCCATCATAGTCATAAGAAAACACCATTGCAAATTACAAGTACAATCAAGGTTATTTCCTTGTTATTTTTATCTTCTTTGTTATTTGCCTCCTCTTTTGTTTTATAATTTCCTTTTCAAACAGACTATTAACTTACATGTACCTTCATGATTATCCATTTTAGTTTTACTTTTTTACTATACTATAATTTTTATAGAAAAAATTCACCATTTCAAACATAGAATTTATATTTAATACCCCTCCTGTTACTGTTCTGTTTGTAAAATAAGGTGATTTTGTACTACTTAATAAAATAATTTGTTTCATTTCCCATGTCGTTAAAAAGGGTATATAAGATTTAAGTAAGGCTGCTGCACCAGATACATGAGGAGCTGCCATAGATGTACCATTTTTATTGGTATATTGACCATTTAAAGATGTGCTTAGAATATTGACACCAGGTGCCGCAATATCAACACTTTTTAACCCATAATTTGAAAATGAAGCTAAAGTGTTTTCTGGCGTACTTGCTGCAACTGAAAGAATATTATCACAATCATAAGAAGCAGGATAACTAGGATATAAGTCATTATTGCTATTGCTGTTTCCAGCAGAAGCTATGAACAATCCATCATATTGTTCTATTGCATATTTCAAAATAGGTGAATAGGTCCTTCCTCCCCAGCTATTATTAAGAATAGGAATATGACTTCTATTGGCAAAATTAATAGCATGAATTGCTGCAGCAAGGTCAATTCGGTTATCACCTATTTTGAAAGAAGCTAATTGCACGTTCCAGCATATACCTGTAATTCCAATAAAATTATTACCAACTGCTCCAATCGTTCCAGCTACATGAGTTCCGTGTCCTGTTTCATCAGTAGGCTGATTAGTATTTTCGATAAAATTCCACCCATTAAAAAATTGCCCATTAGAAGAAATCCACAAATTATCTTTTAAGTCTGGATGATTCGCATCAATACCACTATCTAATACGCCAACTACAACATGATAATTTCCTATAGTATTACTCCAAGCATATGGAGCTTGAATTTTTTGCAGTCCCCAAAGATAACTAAAGTCCGGGTCATTTGGAACAACATCTAAATCATACCAATAATCAGGTTCCGCATAAACCACATAAGGATTAGATAAAAGTTTTGCAACCGTATCTACTACTTCCTTCTTTTCTTTCTTTTTCAAATATATTAATAGAATATCTCCTATATCGGTATTCGAATTTGTTTTGCTTGTATTAAAAATTACTTCAATTTTTTCAACATCAATTCCTTTAAAAATTTCATTTATATTAACATTAAAATTTTTATTTAAAGCAACAATTACTTTCCCCTCTTGAAAATCACTATTCAAAAAATAACTATCCATATCAAGCTCTCCTTGATAATAAGATATGAACACAAAAAAGTAAAAGTTACCAAATTCAAGGATAACTCTATTTCGCCGCTTTTTTATAATTTATTTCTATTAATCCATTTTACTAAAAATGTATCATACACAATAAGATGCCATAAACCCAAACTTTTAACATGCCAGAACAAAACAGTTCAAGACAAACCGTTTTAATTCCAAGTCTATTTAACTCGTCATATTCTTGTAATACTTTTTGCCTATCCTCTTTTGTACAACTTTTTTCTTCTTCCATATAGTCTGCAGCTACATATCTTGCTCTTGTCATAGCATCTATTTCTAAAAAACTTCTTACAAAATATTGAGCAAAAGTAAACACTAAAAGTAATACTATTTGAAATAAACCGTTTTGAATCATACCAAATAGAGTAAAAAGTAAAAGAAGAACAAAATAAAGATTCAGAAAATTAGAATACAAAAAATTAAACCATAGCATTGGCTTACTTTGAGTAGAGTGAATACACTCATGTGCAATGGTTTGAATCCTAGTGAAAAGATTTTTTTGATTAGATAGGATAATACGATTTGTAGCAACAAAATAAAAACTTGCTTCTGCTTGCTTATTTTCTTCTATTTGAACTGTCTGGTTTCCCAATTTATTTAACATACTTTTAGCAATCTGAATATTATCCGGATAAGCATCCGTTAATTGATTTAGTTCTTTATTTTCTCCTCGTTTTTTGATTTGCTTTAATTTGACCTGTACAACACTATATAATACTACTATCATTCCTATAATCAAAAAACATATTATCCAATATTCCATTTTCTTTTCCTTCTTTTTTACTATTTTTCTAATAATTCTCTTACTGCTTCACTAATAATTTTGTTTACATCTCCTAATAGTACATTAAACTTAAATTCACTATCAAAATATTCTTTCATATGCTCTTTTTCAATTAATTGTGCATACTTTTTTTGCATTTGTTCTGTTTTTTCATCAATTGGTTCTTTTCCTTGCATAGCAGCAATTTGAATTTCATAACGGATTTTTTCAAATTCTTCTAAAAGTCCCTTTAATTCAGGAGCTTTTTCTATTTCTTCTTTTGCTTTTTTAAAATTTTGAAATTCTACACTTTCCTTTATTTCCTCTGCTAATTTATTGGCTGTATCATAAACATTCATACAATCCTTCCTTTCTATTTGAAAAGCACGAAACTTTCTGCCTCGTGCTTTTAGTATGTGTTTCTTGTTTTAGGCATATGCATGTCTTTTTTTGAAACTTAATAAATTGGTAATTTCTGTTTGATTGTTTTTGGCCCTTCTCGTCTTTTGAGCTTTTTCTTGTGCAATTTGATTGGCTTGTCTTTGAGCCATTGTTTGACAAACTGCTTTTTGATAAGTAAAATGTGTATCTTGTGCAATTTTTTGCCAGTTATATTGTTCCCTTACTTTTGCTTTTGCTTTTTTAGAAATGCTAGCACAAAGTGCTGGGTCATATAGTAAAGATAAAATAGAATCTGCAATTGAGTTTGGATTACCTGCATAGCTTTTCATTCCATTTACTCGGTGTTCTACAATATCATTTAATCCTCCAATATCTGAAACCACAACAGGCGTTCCAGATAACATTCCTTCTAATGCTACAATACCAAATGGTTCATATGTACTAGGAAAAACTGCCATATCTGCACACTTATACATTTTCGAAACATCTTTCGAATTCAAATAACCTGTAAAATATACTTTGTTTCCTAATCCCATATGCTCTGCTTGTGCTTTTAATTCCTCTTGCATTCCACCTTTTCCTGCGATAATTAATTTAGCATCGTGATAAGATTGTAATACCTTTGGCATAGCAGAAATCAAATGCTGAATTCCTTTTTCATACACAAGTCTTCCCATAAATAAAATAATTTTTTCATTGTCTGCTGCATATTTTCTTCTAAATTCATAATCTCTTTCCACTCCATTAAAAGCTGTTAAATTTACTCCATTTGGTACAACATCAATCTTTTCGAAAGGTAAGCCAAAAAGTCTTTGTAATTCATTTTTCATATAATTGCTATTTACGATTACCTCTGTTGCTTCATACGTTAACATCCATTCTGTATCATTAATGTATCTTTGTGTCTCATCATGGATTCCAGAATTTCTTCCTGCTTCTGTAGCATGAATAGTAGCGACAATTGGAATACCAAAAGAATTTTTTAATGCTTTTGCGGCATAGGCTACCAACCAATCATGTGCATGAATGACATCAAAAGGTCCTTCTTTATTGATAATTTCTGTTGCTTTAGCAACAAGATTGAAATTTAGTTGCATAATCCAATCAATAAAATTATTCGGATTAATCATATAGTTATCCACGCGGTGAACCAATACACCTTTATCATTTTCAAAGTATGGAACATCTCCTTCTTTATAGGTAACTACTGTTACTTCATGTCCATCTTTTATTAACCTTTTAGATAAGTCATGTACAACTCTTGCTATCCCTCCTACAATTCTTGGTGGATACTCCCATGTAAGCATCAAAATTCTCATTTTTTTTGCCCCTTTCTAGCAATTTTCTTTTGTTTAATCGATTCTCTTTTATTGTATACAAATTTTCAACAAAAGTAAATAGATTTCCAGATTTTTTTCTATAACATTTTGTAAGATTTTGTCTTGTTCCTCTCCTGCGTTAGAATGAAGAATTTTTCCACTTTTTGGTTATTTCCATTTTCACAAAAAAAGAAAAATTGCAAAGTTTACAAGCAATTTTTCTTTTTTCATATTTACTTTCTTACTTTTTACTATTTTCTTCTTTTCTCTAACTTCTTATTTTAAATAAATCATTGGGTCTACGCCAATATTATCTTTTAAAATTTCAAAATGAAGATGGCTTTCATCTGCTATTTCAAACATACTACTACTTCCCACCGTTCCTAATGTTTGTCCTTGCTTTACTTCCTCTTGTTCTACCACAAATTCTGCTGTTAATAAATTTGCATAAACTGTTTTAAAACCATTTGTGTGTTCTATAATTACCGTTAATCCATATCTTGGGTCATTTTTAATAGCTTGTACTTTTCCATCTGCTGCTGCTTTTACTACAGTAGTATTTTCTGCTTTCATATCTACACCTAAGTGAGTTGTCCATTCATTTAATGTTTGAGAATAGACTAAATTATCTTTTGCAAATTCTTTTATTACCTCTCCTTCTACTGGTTTAGTAAAAGTAGGGTCTTGGCTCTTAACTTCTTGTGTTTGATTTTGCTCTTCTTTTTCTTGCTTTTTTGGACTTTCTTGTTTTTGGGTTTCTTCTTTTGCCATATTAGTAGTATTAATTGCAATCTTAGGTTGCTCAGTTGGTGTATTTTCCTGTGTTTGATTTTGCATTTCTTCTACTGATTTTCCCATTTGCGTACTTGCCTCTTGCGTATCATTTGTTATTGTATTTTGCACTCCATTTGGTACTAATTTTGCAATTTTTTCTGTGTCCATGTTACCATAGGATTGTTTTTTTAAAGAATTAGTATATACACTATACGTAATTAAAAAAGCGACTAAAGCAATGGCTATTACTCCTCCTGCTAAATATAGCATACTTTTTATATGATGAATTTGCTTTTGGTCATGATTTCTTGTTTCTCTTCTCATCTTTTATCCTCCTCGTTTTTTCTTTAGTAAAAGTATTTCCTTTTTTGAGAATAATATACAATTTTCAATCAGAGATTTACAATTTCTACATTAGCATAAAAATGATGAATAATTTGCTCATAGTTACTTCCCCTTTTTGCCATGCTATCTGCTCCTGTTTGACTCATTCCTACTCCATGACCATATCCAATTACTTCAAACTTCACATTTTTTTCTTCTACTGTTATTTTAAAATTAGCTGATTTCAAACCAAAAAGAGTTCTTGCTTCGACTCCTGCTAAAGTAATATTTCCCATTTTCACATTTTTAACACGATTGCCATCGGTATATTCTAAAATCTGAATAGCATTTATATCACTCCAGTCAATTTGTGTTTCTGGATGCTTTTGCAACAGTTTTTGTAGTACCTCTTCTTTGGTTAATGTTACTTCTGAATAATATTGGTTATAAGCATCTTCTCCTGCTGTTTGTACTACTTGTAAATAAGGATAGCCACTTCCGCCCCACACATTTAGTGGAATCTCCGTTTCTCCACCACTATTTGAATGAAAAAAAGCATTAATTGGTTTTCCCTCATAAGTAATGATTTTTCCTTGTGTACCATTTACCGCTTCTACTATCTTTTCCCAATTACTTTGTCTTACTGCTTCTTCCCATCTATCCATTCTATCTTGTTTGGTAATCCATGCTTGACAACATTTTGAATCATCACAAATAACATTTTGCCCATGTTTTTGCCCATTATTTTGAATAGTATAAATCGTATACGTTCTTGCTACTACCGCTTGTGCTTTTAGAGCTTCTGTTTCAAAATCGGCAGGCATTTCTGCTGAAACGACTCCATAAAGATATTCATCTAACGGAATTTGCTCTATTTGTCCTGTTTTTGTATGTAGTAAAGAAATAGTGTTATATTCTCTATAATCGTACTTTTCTGCTAGCACTTTGTCTTCTTTCTTTTGTTCTTCTTTTTTTTCTTCCCCTTGTACAGGTAACACTTCTCGATTTTCAAAAGGAATTGTCCCCAAAATAGGAATTAAAAAGCAAATCAGTAAAACTCCAATGAAACAAATTACTATCTTTTTCATTTTTCCCTCCTGTTTATCTTATGAAAAAAACCAAAAGGGAATGCCTCCTTTTGGTTTTAACATGTCAATTTTAGTTTCATAGCTTGTAGTACTTTTTTTTCGATACGTGAAACTTGTACCTGCGAAATGCCAATAATTTTTGCGACTTGTGTTTGTGTCTTTTGTTTATAGTAGCGAAGTAAAATAATTTGTTTTTCTTTTTCTTCTAATGTATTAATGACTTCTTTTAAAGCAATTTGATTGGCAATATCTTCTGCCTCATCTTGTTTACTACTTAAACTATCTAGTAAAGTTAATCCTTTTTCACTATCGTCCTTTTCTGCATAAATGGATTCTACTGGATTCATAGAATCTAAAGCTAAAGCCACTTCTTCTTTCGATGTATTAAGACTTTTTGCTATTTCTATAATCCCTATTTCTTGCCCTGTTTTCCTAATGTGTTCTTTTTGCACTTCTCGTATTTTCATTCCTAATTCTTTTAAACTTCTACTTACTTTTATTGGTCCATCATCTCTTATAAATCGCTTGATTTCTCCTAAAATATATGGCACAGCATAGGTAGATAGTTGTACTTCAAATTCACTATCAAAGCGTTTAATTGCTTTAATTAAACCAATGACTCCAATTTGATATAAATCCTCTAATTCATAACCTCTATAATTAAAACGTCTTACAATATTCCAAACCAGTCCACTATTTTGCGTCACCAGTTTTTCTAATAAAGCAGTATCTCCTCCTTGTGCTTTTTTTATCTCTTTTATGTCATTTTCGTACATAACCTTTCTCCTATTCTTGTTTGCATTTTTTCTTTAGCTTCTAAAAATAGTTCGATTATGAGTAGAAATATCTTCAATTGTTTCTGGTTTTTTGATTACTTTTTTCATTGTTATTTTGGTTCCTAAATCGACTACCGATTCAATTTTTATTTCATCCATAAAACTTTCCATAATAGTAAATCCCATTCCAGAACGTTCTAAATCTGGTTTTGAAGTATAAAGTGGTTGTTTGGCAACTTGTATATCTTCAATTCCTTTTCCATTATCCGAAATTTCGATTTCTACTGTATTTCCTAAAATTCTAGCTTCTACTTTTACGAATCCTTCTTTTTCATCATAACCATGAATAATACAATTCGTAACTGCTTCCGAAACAGCAGTTTTAATATCCGCTAATTGTTCTATGGTAGGGTCTAATTGTGATACAAACGCAGCAACAGTAATACGAGCAAATGCTTCATTATTTGATTTACTCAAAAATTCTAATTTCATCTCATTATCATATAGGCTTTTCATGTTTTTCCTTCCTTTCTTATCCTACTTGTTTCGGAATTTCGATACTATCGTAAATTGGAATCACTTTTAAAATACCGCACATTTCTAGTATCTTTTTTACACATTTTGATACATGTATGATTCCCATATCTCCTCCTAGCATTTTAACCATTTTGTATCTTCCGAAGTAACATTCCTATTCCTGCACTATCCATGAAAGTGACACTACTAAAATTAAATATAACTTTTCTAGGCAAATGTCTCTCAATTTCATAATCACATCTCCTCCTTATTTCTTCTGTTGTATGATGGTCAATTTCTTCTGTTAAATCAAAAAACAACAGCTTGTCCTTTTGTACATACTTAACATCCATTTTAAGCCTTCCTCCTCCTTGTTTTTGCTAGTTATAGTATAGTATAAATGGAAATATTTTCCTATAGCAAAACATAGGAAGTTTTAGCGATTTTTGAGAAGTTTTCGACTTTTTTTGACATGCTTAAAACACAAAAAAGGAAGAAGTCATTCTTCTTCCTTAACTTTTTAACTTTTATGAATTCATTTGATTTAACATCCACAATTTTTTGCTGTAATCAAGGATATAGTTATCCATTAGACTAGAAGTAGCATACTCTTCTAATGCCTCTGCTTTCTTCTTTAAATCTGTTACAATTTTGAATAACTTTGTAAAGTCTGCTATTACATTTGTTATTACTACTTCACATCCAACCTTTTCATTTTTTGCTTCTGCTAAAGTAGTCATTTCTAAATAATCTTTCATTGTTCCCATAGGTTGTCCATTTAATGTTAAAATATGCTCTGCTATTTCATCAATTTGTTCATTTACTCCGTCATAGTATTCTTCTAATTTAGTATGAAGTACAAAAAAATCCTTTCCTTTAATATTCCAATGATAATTTTGTAATTTGCGATAAAACACATTTAAATCTGCTAAAAAATTATTTAATTCTAAAATTAAACCTTCCATCTTTAAGCTCCTTTCTCATTTTACTAAGTAGGATACCCAATTTGATGGAAGGTTATTCCTTTTCTTTTGCTTTCTTTTATTGTATTTCCGTTACAGCCGCATTAGTAGCTCCCCATGGTTGTCCTGCTGGTATTCTATTTATCCCTTTCTTAAAGTAAATAGTAGTTAAAGCATTACAATCTGTAAAAGCCCATTCATCTATGTTAGTTACACTATTTGGTATCGTAATACTCGTTAAGGAAGTACAGTTCCAAAAACTATAAAAATCTATCTGCTGTAACGTATTAGATAAAGTAATCGTAGTCAAAGCATAGCATTCTCCAAAAGCCCATCCCCCTATATATGTTACATTATTGGGAATCGTAATATTCGTTAAAGAAATGCAATGAGTTAAAGCCATTGAGTCTATACTAGTTACACTATTTGGTATGGTAATACTGGTTAAGGAATCACAGTATCCTAAAAGGTTTTCTTTTACACTACTAAGTCCATTTGGCAAAACAATACTTTGTAAAGAGCTACAATAGAAAAATGCTCCTTCTTGTATAGTAGTTGCTGTACTAGGAACGCTTATTTCCTGAGCATTTGTACAATAAGTAAGTCCACCTTTTCCAATTTGCTCAATCCCCTCTGGAATGATTATTTTTTTTGCAGAAATGGAAGCACTTGTAATCGTTCCTAATAATTTTGGATTTCCACTTTCGTCTAAAATTGGAATTCCTTCAGGAGTTCTTTCTATTCGTCTTCCATCTAATGCATAATCTCCTATTTTTGTAATAGTAATATTTTTCACTTTATTAGGAATCGTTAGCTCTTCTGGTGCAATTCCACTTTCTGGCTCATACCATAAAATAGTACCATCTCTTGATACATACCAACCATTTTCTTGAATGTATTCTTCTTGTACTTCTACTTTTGAAATTTTTCCATCTTGTGTTACTTCATAACGATTACCACTTTGAAATAGGACGGTTAACATTCCTGTTCCATCTGCATTTGTGCCTGTTACTGTAGCAGAAAAATGATGTTTTGCTAGTTCTTCTTGTAATTGCAGTGCTTTTACTTCTTCGTTTTCGATTAGCATATTTTCTAAATTTAAAGTCTTGATATTATTCATACAAATAACTATCATTTCTTTTTCTTGAGATTCATTGGTATTCGTTTTGGCTTGCTGTGACTTTGTAATCACACCTTCTTCTCCAAAAACCATTACAATTGTCACTCCTGCTAAAATAAGAAGCACAATAATGGTAACAATAAGTGCTATCATAGTAATTCCTGTTTGTTTTTTCATTTGTATCCCTTCTTTCCCTACTTTTCATTTCCTAATATATCATATTGTTCTTCCTGTTGCCAATCTATTTTCCAATTATTACACTACCTACTATATTTTTATACGATTCTCGTTTTTTTAATTGCTACTTCCGTTATCTTTAGCAAAAAAAGTATAACATTAGAGTTTTCTAACATTATACTTTTTTCGTTATTTTCCTAACATTTCTAATCTTTGTTTACTTGACTTGATTAACTCTTCATATTTTTCTACTTTTTGTTCTTCTTCCTTAATTTTTTGCTCTGGTGCTTTTTGCGTAAATCCCGGATTAGAAAGCATACTTTTGGCTCTTATTCTTTCTTTTTCATATTTTTCAATTTCTTCTTGCAAACGTTTTTGCTCTTCTTCGATATTGACTAAATCTTCTAATGGAATATAAATTTCTAGTCCATCTAATAAGATACAAATCGCATTAGGTGAAATATT
Organism: Candidatus Merdicola sp.; assembly: GCA_048393175.1. GTDB lineage: Bacteria > Bacillota > Clostridia > TANB77 > CAG-508 > Merdicola. The sequence continues at coordinate 7,938 of DBFJJM010000001.1, read as the reverse complement.
TTCTTTTTCTGATTTTACCAAAATCTTACTAGCATAACCTAACCTTTGTATAAAATGTTTTGTTTTTTCTATTGTTTGTTCATACTCTTTTGTAACAAAGACAAGTTCTGCTTTTTTAGAAGGAGGAACATTCATTTTTGCACGTACATTTCGAATCTCTGTAATAGCTTCTTTCATTTTTTCTATGTTTTTTACCTCTTCTTTACTTTCCCACTTTTGTTCATAAATAGGGTAAGAACTAATCATAATACTTTCTTCTACATCATATAACTTTGTATAAATTTCTTCTGTAATAAATGGCATAAAAGGATGTAACAATTTTAAAGCATCTGCTAATACTTTATTTAAAGTCCATTGTGCTTGTCTTCTAGAAGGGTTTTCTTTATCATATAATCTTGTTTTTACTATTTCAATATACCAATCACAAAACTCATTCCAAATAAAATCATAGATTTTTTGAAGGGCAATTCCTAATTCAAATTGGTCTAAATGAAGATTGACTTCTTTTGCTACTTGATTTAACTTAGCTAAAATCCATTTATCTTCTATTTCTAATTTTGACTTATCTACTTTTTCAAAGTCTATGTCTTCTTCTAGATTCATTAAAACAAATCGAGAGGCATTCCATAGTTTATTGGAAAAATTAGATGCTGCTTCTAATTTTTCTGGCATATAACGAATGTCATTTCCCGGTGTAATGCCAGAAATTAAAGAAAACCTTAAACTATCGGTACTATACTTTTCAATAATATCTAATGGGTCAATACCGTTTCCTAATGATTTAGACATTTTTCTTCCTTGACTATCTCTTACAATACCATGTATTAAAATATGGTCAAATGGTTTTTGTTTGGTTTCTTCTAATCCTGCTACAATCATTCTAGCTACCCAGAAAAAGATAATATCATAAGCAGTTACTAATGTAGCAGTTGGATAAAAATAATCTAAATCTTTATTTTTCTCTGGCCAACCTAAAGTAGAAAATGGCCAGAGAGCAGAACTAAACCAAGTATCTAATGTATCTTCATCTTGATGCAAGTGCATACTACCACATTCTTCGCACTTTTTAGGCATGTGGTCTGTAACCATCATATGATAACAATCGTCACAATAGTAAGCTGGAATACGGTGTCCCCACCATAATTGTCTTGAAATGCACCAATCTTGTATGTTTTCCATCCAATTATAGTAAATCTTACTAAAACGCTCTGGAACAAACTGAATGGTTCCTTCTTTTACTGCTTTTAAAGCAGGTTCTGCTAATGGTTTCATTTTTACAAACCATTGCTCTGATATTTTAGGCTCAATTGTATGATGGCAACGATAGCACTTTCCTACATTATGAGTATAATCCTCAATTTTAACTAAAGCCCCTATCTGTTTTAGTTTCTCTACTATTTTTTCTCTGGCTTCTTCTATTCCAAGACCTTCAAATTCTGGAACCAAATCATTCATGAAACCATTTTCATCAAATACATCAATCATTTCTAGATGATGTTTTAACCCTGCTTGATAATCATTTGGGTCATGTGCTGGTGTAATTTTAACACAACCTGTTCCAAACTCTTTTTCTACAAACTCATCTGCTATAATGGGAATCTCTTTATTGACAATTGGTAAAAGGCAAGTTTTTCCGATTAAATGCTGATATCTTTCATCCCCTGGGTGAACAGCAACCGCCGTATCTCCTAGCATGGTCTCTGGTCTAGTTGTTGCAATTACAACATATTGGTCTTTCGTTCCCGTAATTTGGTAACGAAGATGCCATAAATGAGTTGGTTCTTCTTCATATTCCACTTCTGCATCTGAAATAGAGGTATGGCAATACGTACACCAGTTAATCATTCGTTTTCCTTTGTAGATTAAACCTTTTTGATATAAATCAAGGAAAAATTTTTGTACTGCTTTCGAAAGACCTTCATCCATTGTAAAACGCTCACGCGACCAATCACAAGAACAACCTAATTTTTTAATTTGGTTTACAATCGCTCCACCATATTCTTCTTTCCATTCCCATGCTCTTTTTAGGAATTCTTCTCTTCCTAGCTCTTCTTTTTGAATTCCTTCTTCTTTTAATTTAGCAACAATCTTTGCCTCTGTAGCAATTGCTGCATGGTCTGTTCCTGGTATCCACAAGGCATTATACCCAGACATTCTTTTATAGCGAATTAAAATATCTTGTATGGTATCATCTAGTGCATGCCCCATATGAAGTCTTCCTGTAATATTAGGAGGAGGAATCACAATCGTATATGGCTTTTTGGTTCTATCTTCTGATGGCCTAAAATATCCCTTTTCCTCCCAATGTTGATAGCGTTTTTCTTCAAATTTTTTTGGTTCTAGCTTATCTGCTAATTTGTGTTTTTCACACATAACAACCCCTCCTTCTATACAAAAAACCCCACCCTGTATAAGGGCGAGGTAAATTTCTCACGGTACCACCTTAATTTAGATAAATTTGACTCCATCTACTTAAACTACTTTTAACGCAAGTTATACGGATACATTTACTCTTTATTTCAATCTATCAACTCCAAAGCTACCTTCCGTTTTTCTTATCTTAGAAGCTCTCAGCCGGTGACTTCTTTCTCTTATTAGACAGTATCAAACGTACTCCTCTTTTTCTTCGTTATTAGGTAGAAGTATATCACATATTTTTTTCCATTGCAATAGTTCTATGTTTCTTTTTCATTTCCTCTCATTTCTAAAATTTGAAAAAGAAAAGAAAAGCTCCTACCATTGATAAAATAAATCCAAACATTTTCATTCCCATAGAAGCTTCGTTTTGGTCTCCAAATCCAAATAACGTTTTGGCTAAACTACGTGCATCAAAAATCATGGTAACGCCTAATAAAATAATAAGTCCTGCTAGTAAAATAATAACTTGATTCCAATCCATATGAAACATCCTTTTCCTTTTTATATCTCAATTCTATCACGAAATTTTTCATCTGTCATCTTTTTTAGTAATTTGTTCTTTTCTAATTCTAATTTTGGGTCTTCTTGCATAATTTTTATCGCTACACTTTGTACTCCTTTTAAAATAGGCATATCTTGGAATAGATTAGCAATTTTAAATTCAGGAAGTCCATGTTGTTTTGTTCCAAAGAATTCACCTGTTCCTCTTAATTCTAAATCTTTTTCAGAAATAACAAACCCATCATTGGTTTGACTCATTACTTTCATTCTTTGTCTAATTACTTCACTTTTTCCTTCATATTTTAAAATACAATAAGATTGATATTCTCCTCTTCCTACACGTCCTCTTAACTGGTGTAACTGAGCAAGTCCAAAACGCTGTGCATCTTCTACTACCATAATACTAGCATTGGGCACATTAACCCCCACTTCAATTACCGTAGTAGCAATTAAAATATCAATTTTTCCTTCCTTAAATTGTTGCATCATCTCTTCTTTTTCTTTTGGCTTCATTTTTCCATGTAAATAAGCAACTCTATATTCTGGAAAGATTTCTTTTTCATATTTTTCTGCTAAGGTTGTGACTGCTTGTAAGTCTAATTCTTCATTCTCTTCTACCAAAGGACAAACAATATAGGCTTGTCTTCCTTCTTCAATCTGTTTTTTAATAAAGCTATTGACACGTTGTTCCATTGATTTTAAAACAGCATACGTCTCTATTTTCTTACGATTTGGAGGCAGTTCATCAATAATGGAAATCGCTAAATCTCCATATAAAATTAGAGCAAGTGTACGAGGAATCGGTGTTGCTGTCATAACTAATACATCTGGATTTTGTCCCTTTTCTACGATAGTTGTTCTTTGTTTTACGCCAAAACGATGTTGCTCATCTGTTACGACAAGCCCTAAGCGGCAAAACACTACATTTTCTTCTAAAAGGGCATGTGTTCCAATTAAAATGTCAATTTCTCCTCTTTCTAATCTTTCTAAAATCTCTTGTTTTTTCTTTTTCGTAACATTGGAAATTAAGAGTTCACATCGAATGGAAAAAGGTTCTAACAATTCTTTAAAGCTTTCTAAATGCTGGCTTGCTAAAATAGCAGTTGGTGCCATTATGGCTACTTGATAACCACTTTTTACTGCTTTATAGGCAGCAATCATAGCTACTACTGTTTTACCAGAACCAACATCTCCTTGTAACAGGCGATTCATTGGCTTATTACTTTCCATGTCATTATCAATTTCTTCTAATACTCTTAATTGTGCCTTTGTTAAATGAAATGGTAATTGACTAATTACATCAGACATATGGGCTTCTTTTGAAAAACAAATTCCTTCTTGCTCTGTCTCGTATTCTGTCTTAAGACGCAACAGAGCAAGTTGCATTCCAAGTAATTCTTCAAAAACAAGTCTTTTTCTTGCCTGATTAAACTCTTGATAAGATTTAGGAAAATGAATTTGTAAAAGAGCAGAATGAATATCTAATAAATGATATGTTTGTCGTAAATACTCGGGCATTGTTTCTGGTAAATTACCATTTATCTCTTTTAACCCATTTTCTATAATCTGTCTAATGGTGTTTTGAGACAATTGATAAGTAAGAGGATAAATTGGTATAATTTTTCCTGTATTTTTAGAAGCTTCACTATTATCAAAAACAGGAGAATTCATTTCAATTCTCCCTCCGAGCCATCTTTACTTTTCCAAAAAAACGATAACTTTGCCCTACTTTAAATCTTCCTTTTAAGTAACTTTGATTAAAAAAGGTAATCACACAGCTACCTGTTTCATCTCGTACCACTAATTTATAGATTGTCATATTACGCTTTGAAGTACGTATTTCAGATAAAGGAGAAACTACTACCGCTTCTATTAAAGCCTCCTTTCCCTCTTGCAACTGGGAAATAGACACTTCTTTACTACGGTCTTCATGCTCCTTCGGATAATAGGTAAGTAAATCTTCTAATGTGAAAATTCCAAGTCTATGTAATAACTCCGCTCTTTTTTGACCTACTCCTTTTACATATTGAATCTTCTTCTTTAAGTCTAATTTTTCGATTTTAGTCACCTTGCCCTCTATCCTCTTCTGATAAATAAGGATGCTTTTCTTCTAATTTTTTGATAGATGCTCTTGTTCTTTCTAATACTTTTTTCTTTTCTTCCTCTTCTTCTGGTTCTAGTATCATATCATCTATATATCCTTCTAAAAATCTTTCTAGTCTTTTTAAAATTTCATATTTCTCTTTCGTATTATTTACTAATTCCTTTTTAAACTGTTTAAACGCTTCTTCCTTTTGACTTTTATATTTGCTCTCCATTTCTATTTCTGTTGCTTGCATCCAATTTCCTCTTCCCATTTTTATCCCCATCCTTAACTACGACAATTTTTACTTTTCTTTCTTTTTTTCCTATTATATCTCATTTTTATTTTTGAAAAAAGTCTTGTTTTTTTCTACTATCTATGTTAAACTAATAAATAGTCATGTTTAGATAGGAATTAGGAGGTGCTAAGGAAAATGGCAAAATGTGAAATTTGCGATAAGACATTAAGTTTTGGTAAAGATATTAGTATCGCTCGTTCTCATGTTAGCAATCGTGCTACAAGAACTTGGAAACCAAACATTAGAAGAGTAAAAGTAATGGTAAATGGAGAACCAAAAAGAATGAACGTATGTGCTAAATGTTTACGTTCTGGAAAAGTAAAAAGAGCATAAAAATACCAGATGGTTCGCATCTGGCTTTTTTATTTTTTAATTTGTTGGTATCCTTTTTCATCTAAGAAGAGATTTTTCTCTTCTTTTTTCTTATGTATTATTCCTTAATTCCAAATAAAAATTTGACAATCCCTCTTAAAAATTTAGGAACTTTTTTCACTACAATTGTCATACAACACCCTCTCCTTTTTATTTAGCATGAAAGCCATGCTAATCCTGTACATACAATGGCAACACCAATAATAAATAGCCAACCTGTAATAGGAAGTAATAGTACTAGTAGGACACCAAGACCTAACCCGATTAAGCATACTGCAATTGTTTTTCTAAGTGCACTAAACATAATAATTACCTCCCTTTTGTTATATTATATTACCCTATAACCTTTTTTGTGATTACTTATGTTGCTTTGTCTTTTTGTCTTGTGCTATACTATTTTGTAAGGAGGAAAAAGAAATGAAAAAGCAAACTGCAGTAAAAATAGTAGATATACTAAAGAAAACCTATCCAGAGGCAAAATGTAGTTTAGATTTTAACAATCCTTTTGAATTAGTCGTTGCTGTTATACTTTCTGCACAATGTACAGATGAAAGAGTGAATTTAACCACTCCTACTTTATTTGAAACGTATCCTACTGTACAAGATTTTGCTAATTGTGATTTAAATGAATTAGAAAAAATCATTCATCCTTGTGGATTTTACAAAAATAAAGCCAAAAATATTAAAGCATGTGCCCAAAAAGTAATGGAAACCTTTCAAGGAGAAGTTCCTAAAACAATGGAAGAACTTCTTACTCTTCCGGGAGTTGGAAGAAAAAGTGCCAATGTCATTTTATTAGAAGTATTTGGAATTGCAGAAGGGATTGCCGTAGATACCCATGCGAAAAGAATATCCAATCGTATTGGGCTTTCTAAACAAACAGACCCTTCTAAAATTGAACAAGATTTAATTGACCTTGTCCCAAAGGAATATTTAAAAGATATGAATCATATTTTAATTTGGCATGGAAGAAATAGTTGTACTGCTAGGAATCCAAAATGTAGTAGTTGTCCACTTTTGGGTTATTGTACTTATGCTAAAAAATAGATTGACAAACCGTTTCTTAAGAGATATAGTTTAGCTAGATTTTATGAAGGAGGAAAAAACATGTTAAAAAACAAAAAAAGTCTTATTTGTACTATCGTATTTTCTATCATTCTTTTGTTTAGTAGTTTCTGTTTTGCAGAAGAAACAAATACTCCCGTTACAACAAATGGAGAGGAAAATGCACCAGTTACAACATCAGAGGAAGGAGAAGAAATTCCTCAGCAAGAAATTTATGAAGGAGATTTATATTTAATCGCTCCTACTGTTACAATGGATAAACTAGTAAGCGGAAATGTTTATATTATGGGAAACGATGTTACGATTACCGGTCAAGTAGCAGGTAACCTATATATATTTGCCAATAAAGTTACGTTTTCACAAGCCTATATCCAAGCTTCTACTTACATTGTGGCTAATACAATAGATTTTAGTGCCATTACAACAGATTTATATGTAACTTGTAGCTCGATTCATATTCCAGCTAATTTTGGAGCTTATCGTGATATGAAAATTGCGGCTAATACCACCTATTTAATTGGAGCAGTAGGAAGAAATGCCGATATCCATTCTGATAAAATTGCTTTTGAACAAGACGAGAATAAAGCTATGATTTTTGGTAATTTGAATTATACAAGTAAATCAGAAGTTTCGATTCCAGAAGGTAGTGTACAAGGAGAAACTCATTTTACAAAAATGAATACAACAAATGAAAATATGACAGTTTGGCAAAAAGTACAAAAATATGTTGTTCTTATTTTTAGTTCTTTTGCTACTGCATTAGTTGTTTATTTCTTAACTGTTTTCTTTGCTAAAAAACCATTAGAAAAAACAGTTAGTTTAGTAGAAAAAAGAATCCTTCCTACTTTTGGAATTGGATTATTAGGACTTATTTTAATTCCTACTGCAGCAGCCATTTTATTCTTAAGCCTAATTGGAATTCCTATTTCTTTATTGATACTAGCATTTTACCTATTGTTCCTATTGCTAGGAGTGCCAATTATGAGTGTTATCTTTACCAAAATGGGAGCAGACCATTTTAAAGTAGAAAAGAAATTTATACAAATTTTATTCTTATTTATCATTACTGTTATTCTTTTTGCTATTGGATGTATTCCTTATGTAGGAGCAATTGTTAAGTTCTTACTTACTGTATTAGCATTAGGAGTTCTTCTAATTGTGTTATTTTTCAAGAATTTTAAAACAGAAAAAGAAAAAAAAT